>NZ_VHLC01000200.1:0-3819 GCF_006547355.1 Myxococcus sp. AB036A
CGGCGGCCCCGAGGAGAGTAGTGGAGAGTCGGGCAGTATGCTTGCCGCCGCGAAAAGGCGGCCCGTAAGATGGGTGCCGCGATGTCCGAGGAGAAAACTTCCGTCCATTCGATTTCGGACCTGCTGGGCAGTGCCCAGCAGCAGAGCGCGTATCTGATCGTCATCAGCGCCAAGTCCGCGGCGGGCATCGGGCGGATGTTCAAGCTGGACCGCTCCGAGGTCGTCCTGGGGCGCAGCTCCGAGGCGCAGTTCCAGGTCGAGGATGACGGCATCTCCCGCAAGCACGCCAAGGTGGTGGCGCTGGGAGACGGCCGGTTCCAACTGGTGGACCTGGCCAGCACGAACGGGACGTACCTCAACGGCCTGAAGGTCAACGCCGCCCCGCTCTACGACGGCGACAAGATCCAGATCGGCTCCAACACCGTCCTCAAGTTCTCCATCCAGGACGCGCTGGAGGAGCAGTACCAGCGCAGCATCTATGAGTCCGCCACGCGTGACGGCCTCACCCGCGTCTACAACAAGAAGTACTTCCTGGAGACGGTGCGCAAGGAGTTCAGCTACTGCCTGCGCCACCGGGTGCCGCTGTCGCTGGTCCTCTTCGACGTGGACCACTTCAAGAAGATCAACGACGCGTATGGCCACCCGGCTGGTGACTACGTGCTGACGCGCATCGCCCAGCGGGTGAGCGACACGGTGCGCACCGAGGACCTGCTCGCGCGCTACGGCGGCGAGGAGTTCGCGCTGATGCTGCGCGAGTCCGCCGAGGACCAGGCCCTGGCGTGCGCGGAGCGCTGCCGGTACGCCGTGGACAAGGCCGACTTCGTCTTCAGCGGCACGCCCATCAAGGTGACCATCAGCCTGGGCGTGGCCACGCTGCTGGACTCGGACTTCTCCCAGCCCGAGGACCTCATCGCCGCGGCGGACAAGTACCTGTACCGGGCGAAGCGCGCAGGCCGGAACCGCGTGGACGCGAAGGCCATCAGCGGGCTCTGAGTTTCGGGCGCGGCCCCCGCGCCTATTGGCCGAAGCCCAGTCGCCGCAGCGCCTCGCGCGATACGTGCTTCACATGGGAATCCGGGTCGCGCGCGGCTGCGTCCGATAGCGCGGCCGCCGCCTGCGCTCCGCCAATCCGGCCCAGGGCCGTTGCCGCGGCCACCCGCACAGCGGCCTCCGGGTCCTCCCGCAGACACCCGGCCAGCGCCTTCACATGGGACGCGCGGCCAATCTGCTCCAGTGCCTCGGCGGCGGCGGTGCGCACCACCACATGTTCCGACTCCAGCAGCATCGCGGCCTCATCGCCTCGGGACGTCTGCCGTTGAAGCGCCAGCAACTCCAGTGCGGCGCTCACCACCTCGGGAGCCCCGTCCCTCAGCGCACGCGAGGTGGCCTCTGACACTCCCGGCTGCCGCGTCGTCAAACCGCTCAAGGCCCGCACGGCCCCTGCCCGCAGCAGCGGCTGCGCATCTGTCAGGAACGGCTCCACCGAGGACACCCGGTCTCGAGCCCCCTCGCTACAGTCCGCCAGTTGTGCCAGCGCGGCCCCTCGGACGGATGCGGCCAGCGCCTTGTCCCGAGCCGTCCCCTGGAAGAACGCCGCACACCCCTTCTCCCTCGCCATGGCCTCCAGCCACGGCCGAGCCCGCATCGCGTCACTCGACTCGATGCGCCGCTCCGCCGCCGTGCGCAGCGGGACGCCTTCCGCCTCGGCCAGCGCCCGCGCCGCATCCCGGCGCACCCATCGGTCCGAATCGCCGAGCGCCCGCTCCAGCTCCCGCATCGCCAGCGGCCCATACACGCGCAACGACTCCACCGCGCGTCGGCGCTGAAGTGGATCCGCCACGGTCAGCTCCGGCTGCATGCCCTCCAGCTCCTTCGAATACACAGCGAAGAGCCGGTTGATGCGCGCCTCCTCCGCGGGCTTCGCCTCATCCAGCAGCATCCGTCCCACCGACGACCGGCTGCGTCCGGCCACCACCTTGAGCGCGCTGGCGCTGACCGCATCCACGCTCTCCGGCCGCGTCGCCATGGCGTCCAGCAGGACGCGGGCGGGCTTGCGGCTCAGGAACGCGGCCAGGTGGGCCAGCGCCGAGCCCCGAACCGCCAGGTCCTCCGCGTACAGCTCCAGCTCCAGCGCCTCGCGAATGGCCTCCCGTCGCCCCCACACGCGGGCCGCGGCGTTGGCGCCGCGAGGTCCGGCCTCTCGCAGGAACTTCGCGGAGGAAGCCCCGGCCTCCGCCGCGGCGCGAGCCGCCGTCAGACACGCCGTCAGGTTGGACGACACCGGCTCCGCCATGACCCAATCCGCCAGGGCCCGGCGATCCGTGACGCCCTGACGCCTGGCATCCGCGCGCACCGCCGCCCACCTCACCCGCCAGTCCGGGTCCTTCATGGCGGAGACGAGCGGCGCCCGGGGAATGGGCCGCTGCCCCGCCAGACCCTGCACCCAGGAATCCACGCGGCCGCCCGGCAGGCAGCTGCCGCAGGTCCGAGCGCGCAGGGCCGGATCCGTCACGTGCCGCTGACAGGACATCCAGCATTCTCGGGTTGGGGTCCCACCTTGCTGCTGGCCGGTCGTCAGGAGTACCACCAGGAGGAGGGCTGGGCTCACGAGGCGGACAGTGTAGTCCATCCGACTTAGCCTTTTCGTCCAGCGTCCTTGCGTTTTCCCTCTCAGTGGGTCATACCCGCTGCCCCTTTTGATCTACACCCACATCTACGTACGGCGGAAGGAGGTGACTGCATGCCCGGTATCCGAGTGAAGGAAGGAGAGTCCATCGAGAGCGCCCTCAAGCGCTTCAAGAAGGCCACCGAGAAGGCTGGAATCCTTTCCGAGATCCGTAAGCGCGAGCACTACGAGAAGCCTTCCGTGAAGCGGAAGAAGAAGGCCCTCGCCGCCAAGAAGCGCGCTGTGAAGAAGGCCCGCAAGTCGTTCTAGGCGCGTGCCTCGCGCGTGGAGCCGGGGCGCCACCGATGTCAGGTGCCCTGGCTCCCGCCGTCGAAGTCCCCCTGAACAACGTCTTACCCTCCGGAGCTGCGACCATGGCCACCCTGAAGGAGCGGATCGACGCGGACCTGAAGGACGCGATGCGGTCCAAGAACGAGCTGACGCTCAGCGTGCTGCGGATGCTCAAGAGCGCGGTGAAGTACAAGGAAGTGGAGCCCGGCGCGTCCGCACTGGATGACGCGGGAGTCCTCACCATCATCGCCGGCCTCATCAAGCAGCGCCGTGATTCCGTGGAGCAGTTCAAGACGGGTGGCCGCCCGGAGCTGGCAGAGAAGGAAGAGGCTGAAATCAGCATCCTTCAGAACTACCTGCCCAAGCAGCTGACCGCCGACGAGCTGGCCGCCGAGGTCCGTGCCGCCATCGCCGAGACGGGCGCCAAGGGTCCCAAGGACATGGGCGCGGTGATGAAGAACCTGAACGCCAAGATTCACGGCAAGGCGGAAGGCCGAGCCATCTCCGAGGCCGTGAAGTCGGAGCTCGCGAAGCTCTCTTGAGCATTCCACCGTTCTGAGGTCAGCGCTGGCGCTGTCGGGAAACCGGCGGCGCCTTTGCATTGAAGGGCTGGACAGGGATGCGGAAACTTGCTCCCTCGGCCCCTCGTCATTAAGTGCCTGGGTCAGTCCCGCCGTGCCCCCCGCTCCCCCCAGCGGAAGTCGCGTGCAGGGGCCTCAGGAGTCCACCCCATGCCGCAACCACTCCCTGCCCTCGCGAGCGCTCCGGCTTCAGCCCCCATGGGGATGATCCGCCAGGTCGGCCGGTGGGCAGGCGACGTCAGCCCTGCCAGGCAGGATGCAGGGGCTGGGCCCGCCCAGGGG
>NZ_VHLC01000201.1:0-3575 GCF_006547355.1 Myxococcus sp. AB036A
GAGCCAGATGCGTCGTGGCAAGGCGCCGGGGCCGGAGCTGCCGGAAGTCCCAGGCGAAGGCATGCCCGCGGCATTGCCGCCCGAGGCCCCGCTGGTACCTGCGGCCACGCGGCCCGTGGAGGCGCAGCTTCCGGGCTTGGCGCTCGAGGCCGGGGTGGGGGCGGAAGCCGCACGGGAGGCGGACGCCGCGCTGCTAGTGGCGCCTGTGGCCCCCATCGTCGAGGCAGGGCGGCGCTCGTTTCTCTCGCGACTCCGGCTGGGGCGTGTGCTGGGGGCGGGGCTGCTGGCCATGGCCCTCGCGTCTGGGGCGTACTTCTCACAGCGGACGGACTCACCGCAGCCGCAGGGCGTCCCCGGCCAAGAAGTAGCGCCATATACAAAGAAACCTCAAGCTGCCCCGGCCGCAGCTCCCACCGGGCCGGAGGCAACACCTGCGGCCGTCGCTCCCCCCGCGACGCTTCCCGAGGTGACTGCCACCGTGACGACACCCAAGAGTGACACCCCTTCCTCCCCGCCGGTGCCTGCCAAGAAGGCCACGAGGAGCGTCAGCAGCGCCGTGGCGACGGCGGCCCTCTGCACCACGTTCGCGTGCTCCGGTCCCCAGGTGCGCCCGGCTCCGGACCCCGAACCGTGCCCGGCAGGCGCCACCAAGGGCATGAAGAAGCTGGGCATGGACATTGGGGACGAGGAGGGCGCGAGCTTTATCCGGGGGCCATCAAAATTCGTAACGGTGAAAGAAGGCACTGCACAGATCATTGTGGGCTCGGACTACGCCACGCTGTCGGGGCGGCTCATTATTGCCGACCGCGTCTATGTCCGACTGACGCGAGCGCGATTTCGCGGAGAGAGCTTCCCCGTGTGCCTGGAGGTGTTTGACAGCTCAGGCAACCGCGGGCTGGAGATAGAGGGTGGAGGTGGGGAGACGGGTAGGGCGCGCGTGTTCTCTGCCGTTGGTGTCAAGGCGGTGAGTGAATTTGAGTGAAGTGTTGCTGTCTGGCAGACGTTCGTGAGTTGCCAGCGACGTCGCCGCTGGCTTGGTCCAGGAGAAACGTCGAGTGCATCATTCCGTGTCGGCCGTGCTGCTTTCCCTCCTTCTCTCAGGAGCGGGGGCAGCTCTGGCGCAGTCGCCCTCATCCACCGTGGGGCTGAGCGTTCGCCGAATCGAGCTGGTCTCGGATGATGCCCAGCCCGCAGTTGAAGTGGCGGTGAGCCCGGGCCTCTCGACGGTGTTCCTCTTTGATTCGGAGGTGAGCCGAGAGGGGCTGATGCTTGAGGGACGCGAGCGTTTCGCGATGGTGGACGCTGGGCTCAATACCTTGCGCCTGATTCCGTCCGAGAAGATCTCGGCAGGAGAGCGGCTCAAGTTGACGGTGCGCTTTCAGGATGGGGCGGCCCCGGCGAGTGCGACGTTTGTCTTGGTCGCGCACCCTGCACGGTCAGAAGCGCTCGTCGAGGTCTATCGGCGCAAGAGGAGCGTCGAGACGTACCAGGAGGAAGTCCGTCTGGCGCGCATCGAGGCTGAGAAATGCCGAGAGGAGAATGAGCGCCTGCGCGCGGAGCGAAGTGCTCCTGACGGGCTGACGGGACTCATCTCGACGGAAGTCCTCAGCAAGCGAGGCGTTGACTACCGCGACCTGACCAAGGGGGTGAGCCAGGCCCCGGGAGGGGCCGCAGTCAAGCAGTGGGTCTATGCATATCGCGCTGCCCGAAGGGTGGCTGTTGAGGTCACCCTCAATTCACGGGGGGATGACCAACCGTGGACAGCAGTAGGTGCGACGCTCCGGGGCAAGGCCAACGAGGAGCTGAAGGTACTTCAAGTGTGGCAGTCGGGCCCTCTTGCCCCAGGTTCAACGAACCAGCGCGTGGTGGTAGAGGCTGAGGCTGCGTCCGAATCCCCTCAAGGCCCCTTCACGCTGAAGCTCTGGGACGCGGATGGGCGCCGCACAGTCACCCTGGGCAACGTCACCTTCCCTTAACCCTGCGAGGACTATCTCCACGCCATTTCGTGGGTTCCCGGCATTGGGGGGGCTTGTGCCGAATGTCAATCTAGGGTCCAATGGATTAGACCTATTGGTCTAGTCCATTCTGACGTGCCCTGGAGGCGATGTGTTCCTCACTGTGCTGGAGTGCGCGCGCGTAACTGCGCGCTTCCTTGGTGGCTGCGGAGTACGCCCGGAAGGCGACGCGCCTGAGCCGCCTTCCTAGCTCCACTCCGAAACGGGCGTTGGGCTCTCGCGCTGCGCCGAGGACCTCCCGCACCGCCATGTGAGGCGCGTGCTGGCGGTCGTCGTGCGCCGTGTGGCCGTCTGCGCTTCGTCGGGCCGCGTGCCTGACGGGCGCTGAGGAGCCCTTCCTCAGTCATCCCAATTCGCGGTTGGAGTCATGAGCGGAGCCGGGCCTTGCCCTGGCTCCGTCGCGCGACACGTCTGTCTGCTGTTGGGGCGGAGCCAGGCTTCCTGGCGCCGTGGCGTGACACGTTTGTCTGCTGTTGAGACTGCGCTGGGCTTCCTGGCGCCGTGACGTGACACGTCTGTTTGTCGTTTCACCCGGCCGGCCTGCTGGCGACTTCCGCAATGCAATGCATTCACCCCGCAGCCCGGCGCCCTGCCGGACTGAACGGGAGGCCTCTGTCTATTGCCCCGCCTTCGGGGCCTTCACAGGAGACGTCGATGTTCATGCGCTGGGCCGTCGTGTTGCTGTTGGTGTTACCCGGAGCGGGGTGGGCGGAGGAGATTGCCTATCCTGAAGACTACGTGGCCGAGGAGGAAGTCGACCCCGTTGAGGGAGATGGGGATGCACTGCTCGAGCCTTCCATGGACGAGGGGGATGCCCTGGTCGAGGAGGAGCCGGCCACGTCCGGCTCGGGCTCTGGCTGGGCGAACCGGCTGAGCCTGGAGACCACGACATGGGCGCTGCTGCCGCGGAGAGGGGCCGGAAGGGACGAAGGCTTCCTGCAGGTGCATCCGCGGCTGGAGGTCGTCAAACCAGGCCTGCTCCAGCTCGAGCTGGGCGCTCCCGTGCGCCTGCGCATGTGGGGCGCGGAAGAGGGCGCCAGTCTGGTGCGGAAGGAGGACTGGGATGAGCTCTCCGACTGGGGCCAGGTCGTGCAGAACCTGATGGTGGGAGGCGACGCGCCGAACTTCGTGTGGGTGGGCGCGTTGGAGTCCTACACGCTGCTGTCCGGGCACCTGGTGCGCCGCTACAACAACCGGGGCAACCCGGACTACCACCCGGCCGGGGCGGTCGTGACTGGGATGCTGAGGCCCTTGTACGTCGAGGCCTTCGCGTCGGACGTGCTGGGCGCGCGTCTTATGGGGGCGGAAGTCGTCCTGGACATGCAGCACATCCTCGTGGGCCGCCAGCCGTACCCCATGCAGTACACGCTGGCGCTGTCCGCGGTGCATGACTGGGGCAAGGCGGGAGGGACGTCGGAGCCGATGACGTTGGCCCATCTGGATGGGACGGCCATGCTCGTGCGGCGCCGCAATCCCGAGGGGGGCTTCGAGCTGCAGGCGAATGTGGGCTGGGGCGGGCGTCCCGGCGAGGGCGGCGCGTGGGGCGCGGTGGCGGGGCTG
>NZ_VHLC01000202.1:0-3559 GCF_006547355.1 Myxococcus sp. AB036A
CCTTCGATTCCCTGGGCTTGAAGCCCGCGCTCGTCGAGGCGCTCAGTGCGCTCGGCTACGAGGAGCCCACCCCCATCCAGGCCGCCGCCCTCCCGCCACTGCTCGCGGGGAAGGACCTGCTCGGCATCGCCGCCACCGGCACCGGCAAGACGGCCGCCTTCGCCCTGCCCCTGCTCAACCACGTGGAGCCCGGCGCCTGCCGGCCCAACACCACGTCCGCGCTGGTGCTGGTCCCCACGCGCGAGCTGGCCATGCAGGTCTCCGAGGCCATCCACCGCTACGGCCAGAAGCTCGGCATCTCCGTGCTGCCCCTGTACGGCGGCCAGGTCATCGGCCAGCAGCTCCGCGTCCTCAAGCGCGGCGTGGACGTCGTCGTCGCCACGCCGGGCCGCGCGCTGGACCACCTGCGCCGAGGCACGTTGCAGCTCGATGACGTGCGCGTCGTCGTGCTCGACGAGGCCGACGAGATGCTCGACATGGGCTTCGCCGAGGACCTGGAGGCCATCCTCTCCGGCACGCCCGAGGACCGGCAGACGGCCCTCTTCTCCGCCACGCTCCCGCCGCGCATCGCCAGCATCGCCGAGCGCCACCTGCACGAGCCCGTGCGCGTGAAGATTGCCCGCGAGAAGGTGGAACAGGGGGAGATTCCCCGCGTCCGGCAGACGGCTTACGTCGTGCCGCGCGCCTTCAAGATCGCCACCCTGGGCCGCCTGCTCGACGTGGAGTCGCCCACCGCGGCCATCATCTTCTGCCGCACGCGCACGGAGGTGGACGACCTCACCGTCTCCCTCAACGGCCGCGGCTGGCGCGCTCACGCCCTGCACGGCGGCATGACGCAGGAGCAGCGAGACCGCGTCATCAAGCAGCTCAAGTCCCAGGGCACCGACCTGCTCGTGGCCACCGACGTCGCGGCGCGCGGCCTGGACATCCCCCGCCTGTCCCACGTGGTGAACTTCGACGTCCCCAACGCGCCCGAGGCCTACGTGCACCGCATCGGCCGCACGGGCCGCGCCGGTCGCGAGGGCGTGGCCATCACCCTGGTGGAGCCCCGTGAGCACCGGCTGCTGCGCAACATCGAGCGCGTCACCGGCCAGCGCATCGAAGTGGCCACCGTGCCCACCGTCGCGGACATGCGCGAGAAGCGGCAGGAGATGCTGCGCGCCTCCCTGCGCGAGACGCTGGTGGCCGGTGAGTACGAATCCCTCCGCAACGTGGTGGAGAGCCTGGCCAGCGAGTTCGACGCCATGGACATCGCCGCCGCCGCCGTGAAGCTCCTCCATGAGGCCCAGGACGAGGGCCGCGACACGGAGGAGACGGAGATCCCCGTCGTCGCGCCGCCGCAGGAGCGCCGTGAGCGCACGGGCAAGTTCGGAGCGCCCTCGGGGCGTCCGGGCCGTCCGGAGCGCGGCCCGAAGGCCCGCGGTGGCCCGCCGACGTGGGACGTCACCCGCCTGTGGATTGGCGCCGGCCGTCACGCCGGCGTACGCCCCGCCGACCTGGTGGGCGCCATCGCCGGGGAAGCAGGCGTCGAGTCCTCCAAGATTGGCGCCATCCAGATTGGCGACGCCTTCTCCCTGGTGGAGGTGCCGGAGTCCGACGCCAACCGCATCATCGCCGCGTTGAAGAACGCCACCCTGCGCGGCAAGAAGGTGCTCGTCCGTAAGGACCGGAGCTGACCTCCCGGCTCAAAAGGGAAATGCCCGCCTCGTGAGTGGGAGGATGACGAGCGAACCCGTCACGCTCACGAGGAGGGCTGAAATCCGTCAGGCCGCCCGCTCGGTCTGCGCGGCGGCTTCTTCCCGCGGCTCGGTGTTCGTCCGGCGCCGGGAGAAGAACCGGCGCCACGACAGCGCGAAGCCCGTGTAGACGAGGAACACGCCACCCAGCGACGCGATGGCGGCCACCAACTGGCCCCAGAGCCCCAGCGCCTCGCCGGTATGCAGGAAGCGCAGCCAGGTGCGCAGCTTCCGGCCGCTGTTGTGGTCCGCGTACGTCTCCTGCTTCGCCACCTCGCCCGAAAAGGGGTTGAGGGACACCTGCTTGGAGGAGAACGGCGGCCACGCATCCGCCTCGCGGAGGGTGACCGTCACCGCGTCCACGCTGTCCGCGCCACCCTTCTCGCCCCGCTCGCCCTTCGCCTCCGGACCACGGCCCCCCTGCGCGGGAGCCCCGCCCGGACGCGCTCCGCCGCCCAGGCGCACCGTGGCGGACGACCAGGTGGGCGACGTCTTCCACGCTTCGGCCATGAGGACATCCATCGGCTTGCGCGGCGTCTCCACCTCGGGCGCGGGCACCTTCACCGACGCCGAGCCCGGCGGCCCCTGCCTCGCCGGAGCCTCGTGGCCCATCACCGTGTAGACGAGGTCGGAGGCCCACTTGTACGAGATGACCATGCCCGACGCCGTGAGCACGACGAGCACCGGCAGCGACCAGAAGCCGATGACGTTGTGCCAGTTCCAGTCGCGCGCCTTGCCCTTCAGCCCACGCCGGAACCACAGCGACGGCCGCATGGCGCGCAGCGTCCACTTGCGCGGCCACCACAGGTAGAGGCCGGAGATGGCCAGGAAGAGGAACACCGCGTTGCTCGCGCCGGTGATCGCCTTGCCCACCGCGCGGTTGTCACCGCCGGCGGCCAGCCACCGGTGGAGCTCCACGTTCCATTGGAGGAAGCCGCGCAGGCCCGTCGCGCCATTCCCCAGCACCTCGCCGGTGTAGGGGTTGACGTAGGTCACCGAACCCCGGCCGATGCTCACGAGCACCGAGGACGTCGGCTCCGGATACACCGTCACTCCGGAGGGCTGTCCGTCCGTCCGCGCAGCGCGGACGCGCTCGACCAACGCCTCCACGGGGAGCCGGGGCGCGTCCGGAGACGGCGGCTGCACCGTCCGGACATCCCGCTCCGCCCATTCGATGAGCTGCTTCTCGAAGGCGATGACCACGCCCGTGAAGGACATGATCGCAATCACCAGCCCGGTGGCGATTCCGGCGATGAGATGAATCCAGAAGAGGATGTTTCGGAAGGTGCGCATGAAACGGCTCCAGCGCGGGCCGGAGCCCACGCGAGGAGAACTGGAGCGGACCCGGCGCGACACCGCGCCAGACTCACTTCAGGGAGAAGTTCACCGGAATGTCGATCATGACTCGCGCCAGCCGCCCCGAACGGCCCAGCGCGGGCGTGAAGTGCCACTGATTCACGGCGGCAATCGCCGCGGCGTCCAGGGCGGGCACGGAGCGCATCACCCGGGTGTGCTCCTGCTCCACCCGGCCGTCCGTGCCAACGATGACCCGCACCACCACCACGCCCTGGATGTTCCGCTGCTTCGCCAGCCGGGGGTAGTCCGGCCTGACCTGCTTGAGGACCGTGGGGGGCCGCATCACCTGCTTCAGCGTCAGCGCGTCGCCCGTGCCGCCAATGGCCGTCGACCCGACGATGCCTCCCCGCGTTCCACCCACGACGCCGCCGACCACGCCACCCACCACCCCGCCCACCGCGGACGCCTCGCTGCTCGCGGACGCCGGCTCCGCCTTCGCCACCGTGGGCTCGGGAGCAGGCTCGGGC
>NZ_VHLC01000203.1:0-3462 GCF_006547355.1 Myxococcus sp. AB036A
GAAAACCCCCGGTGTCCACGAGGGACACCGGGGGTTTCTCAAAAAGAATCCGGCAGCGACCTACTCTCCCGCGCGGTTTCCCGCGAAGTACCATCGGCTCTGGAGGGCTTAACTTCCGTGTTCGGGATGGGAACGGGTGGGACCCCTCCGACATAGCCACCGGAAAACAAGCGACAGTGCATACAAAGGGTAAGTTTCAATTCATTGCTGAGCGAAGTCTCGCTGTGCGCAGTGTGAGTCTTCCAGGCGAGTGCGAAGAAGCACTCGAGCCTCGGCCTTGGCCCCGAGTCCCTTACTCCCCTTGAGGGGGCATGCAAGAGAATGGGGAAAGTAAGCCTCACGACCAATTAGTACCGGTTAGCTGAACGTGTTACCACGCTTACACACCCGGCCTATCAACGTCGTAGTCTTCGACGGGTCTTCAGGGGCTTGCGCCCGGGATACCTGGTCTTGAGGTCGGTTTCCCGCTTAGATGCTTTCAGCGGTTATCCAATCGGCACATGGCTACCCAGCGATGCCTCTGGCGAGACAACTGGTACACCAGCGGTGCCTCCAACCCGGTCCTCTCGTACTAAGGTCAGAGCCTCTCAAGTATCCTACGCCCACAGCAGATAGGGACCAAACTGTCTCACGACGTTTTGAACCCAGCTCGCGTACCGCTTTAATTGGCGAACAGCCAAACCCTTGGGACCTGCTCCAGCCCCAGGATGCGATGAGCCGACATCGAGGTGCCAAACCTCCCCGTCGATGTGAACTCTTGGGGGAGATAAGCCTGTTATCCCCGGAGTACCTTTTATCCGTTGAGCGATGGCCCTTCCATTCAGGACCACCGGATCACTATGACCTGCTTTCGCACCTGCTCGACGTGTCCGTCTCGCAGTCAAGCTCCCTTATGCCATTGCACTCGACGCCCGGTTTCCAATCGGGCTGAGGGAACCATCGCGCGCCTCCGTTACTTTTTGGGAGGCGACCGCCCCAGTCAAACTACCCACCAGACAGTGTCCCAATCCCGGCTGACGGGACATGGTTAGACACCAGAAATCAACAGGGTGGTATTTCACCGTTGCCTCCACCGAACCTAGCGGCCCGGCTTCAAAGGCTCCCACCTATCCTACACAGTCAATCCCTAGTGTCACTGTCAAGTTATAGTAAAGGTTCACGGGGTCTTTCCGTCTTGCTGCGGGTAAACTGCATCGGCACAGCTATTTCAATTTCGCTGAGTCCCTCTCCGAGACAGCGCGGAAGTCGTTACTCCATTCGTGCAGGTCGGAACTTACCCGACAAGGAATTTCGCTACCTTAGGACCGTTATAGTTACGGCCGCCGTTTACTGGGGCTTCGGATCATCGCTTCACCTTGCGGCTGACGAATCCCCTTAACCTTCCAGCACCGGGCAGGAGTCAGACCCTATACGTCGGCTTGTCGCCTTCGCAGAGTCCTGTGTTTTTGGTAAACAGTCGCTACCGCCATTTCTCTGCAACCTCTCTCAGCTCCGGCTGTACGCCTTCACCTACCAGAGGCCCACCTTCTTCCGAAGTTACGGTGGAAATTTGCCTAGTTCCTTGGAGGAGAGTTCTCTCAAGCGCCTTAGGATTTTCTCCTCGCCCACCTGTGTCGGTTTACGGTACGGACACCCTGTAAGCTCCCTACGGGACTTTTCTTGGAAGCAGAGCATCAGCGACTTACCCCTTACGGGGCGCCATCGAGTCTCGGGGATAGCTGCCGCGCCTTTATTCGTACGCGACACCCCTACGCCTTTAGACTGACACAACCACCGGTCAGCTCGCCTAGCTTTCTCCGTCCTCCCTTAGTTCAACGCTCACAAGATGGTGCAGGAATATTAACCCGCTTTCCATCACCTACGCCTTTCGGCCTCGGCTTAGGTTCCGACTAACCCTGGGAAGATTAACTTGACCCAGGAAACCTTGGGCTTACGGCGAGGGGGTTTCTCACCCCCTTTAACGCTACTCATTTCGGCATCAGCACTCCCAGCCGCTCCAGCCGCCTTTTCAGTCGACCTTCGCTGCAACTGGGACGCTCCCCTACCGCCACACGCTTTACGTGTGACCCGAAGCTTCGGCACTAGTCTTGAGCCCCGTTACATTTTCGGCGCGGCCTGTCTTGACCAGTGAGCTATTACGCTTTCTTTAAAGGATGGCTGCTTCTAAGCCAACCTCCTGGTTGTCAATGACCTGCCACATCCTTTCTAGTGTTCACTTAGACTAGATTTGGGGGCCTTAGCTGTCGGTCTGGGTTATTCCCCTCTTGCCAATGGACGTTATCACCCACTGACTGCGTCCCGGGATAACAATTGCCGGCATTCGGAGTTTGGTACGGTTTGGTAATCTGGTGAGACCCCTAGCCGTTCCAGTGCTCTACCTCCGGCATTGAATTGCCCGAGCCGATACCTAAATATCTTTCGGGGAGAACCAGCTATCACGGAGTTTGATTGGCCTTTCACCCCTACACACAGCTCATCTCAGAAATTTTCAACTTTCACGAGTTCGGTCCTCCATGCGGTGTTACCCGCACTTCAACCTGGCCATGTGTAGATCACCCCGCTTCGGGTTATAATACACGCAACTATACGCCCTATTCGGACTCGCTTTCGCTCCGGCTCCACCTAACGGCTTAGCCTCGCTACGTATATTAAGTCGCCGAATCATGATGCAAAAGGTACGCTCTCGCACTGGGTTGCCCCGTAGTGCTCGAACTGCTTGTAGACATGCGGTTTCAGGTTCTTTTGACTCCCCTTACCGGGGTTCTTTTCACCTTTCCCTCGCGGTACTTGTTCACTATCGGTCGCCAAGGAGTATTTAGCCTTACCGGATGGTCCCGGCTGATTCAGGCAGGATTGCACGTGTCCCGCCCTACTTGGGTAACCCACTCAGCTCCAACTCGCTTTCGCGTACGCGACTATCACGCTCTTTGGTGCCTCTTTCCAGAGGCTTCCGCTAGCAAGTCAAAGTCCTACCGTGGACCCGCTACCCCGACGCCACTTTCGTGGTTTCGGTTTGGGCTTCTCCCATTTCGCTCGCCACTACTTTGGGAATCACTCATTGTTTTCTCTTCCTCAGGGTACTGAGATGTTTCACTTCCCCTGGTTAGCTCCATTCCACCTATGTATTCAGTGAAAGGTAACGCCGCTATTCGCAGCGCTGGGTTTCCCCATTCGGACATCCCCGGATCAACGCTCGGTTGACAGCTCCCCGGGGCTTTTCGCAGCCACCCGCGTCCTTCATCGCCTCTTGGCACCTAGGCATCCACCGCACGCCCTTAGTAGCTTACTTGCCCTAATCTCTTGTTTCACGCCCGCCTCCCGGCGGATTGTCGAAACTCGAAACCAAGGCCCAGACTCCTGCTCTTCGCAGCAAGCCTGGAAGACTTCTTGTTACTTACGCTTGATTAAAAGCACCTGACTTCCTTCCCCTCACCTTCGCCTCACGGCGTCGGCTGGGTACTT
>NZ_VHLC01000204.1:0-3370 GCF_006547355.1 Myxococcus sp. AB036A
CCCACCCCCGTAGGCGCCCCTCCCGCATGCTCCACCCGCGGCCCCCACAGCCGCTGCTGCACACACTGCGACAAATGCGCCGACCCGTCCGACCGGCGAGTCGCGTGGACCCCCATCCACGCGTCTTGCCAGCGGCTCGCGGTGCGCGCTCACCACTCCCCAGCGGGAGCACGCCTTCCCACAAAGCGCGCCATGGGCCCCCACCCAGGCACACTCCCTCCCGCCGGTCTCGGACGCGCCCGTTTCCGGGCACGTCAAGTCGAACGGGCCGGCCAACCCCTACACGCCCTCAGTGCATTGCCGTACGTCCATCTCCCGTGTCCGGGGACACGCGCCGCGTCCGGGAAGGACGCTCGAAGTACTCGACGACCAGCCCACCGAAGGGCACCCGCGGGCCATCCGCACGCGGGTCCTTCATCCGTTGGAGGAGCGCCACCGCGGAGTCCACGGCTTCGTCCACGGCGCGGTTGATGCGCTCGCGCTCCCAATCCCCGCCACCGAGCACCTCGGAGGCATCCACCAGGCAGCGCCGCAGCGCCGCGAATTCGTCATAGAGCGAGCGGGCGCCCCGGTGCGCCGACAAGCGCAGCACCGCGCGCGTGCGGCTCCAGGGGCTGGACTCCTCGCCCGCGAGCGTCCGGCCCAGCTCGCGGATGAAGGGCTCCACCAGGTTGTCCAACTGGGTGGGTGCGCCCCGCGACGCGTCCGAATCGGGCGCCGCCAGCACCATCCGTCGCCACAGCGCGGAGATTCGATCCGGCTGCTGACGGAAGAACCGCGCCAGCACGGCTGCCTTACGTCCACGCTCGCTCATGTCCAGTGCCTTCCGCATCGCGTACGGAAGCCAAAGCAATCCATCGGCCAATGCCCCTGGGATGAGTCTTCCCAGTGAAATCAGCCATTTGCCTTGAAGGGATGGGCAGGCAGAGGAGCAGCGCGCCCGTAGAAACTACAGGCCCCGCCCTGTAGTCATGGCAGGACGGGAAGGGCGGCGTTCAGTGGAGGGTGGGCTTCGGCGGCCGGCCGTTCAGGCCGTCTTCGTCGTCCAGTTCACCCGGGAGGTCGCCGACGGCGCTGTCCGCGGGCGCCTCGCCATCCTGAGCCTCCAGGTGGGCTTCCGTGCCCTGCGAGCCCGCGGGCCAGTCCGGCCAGGTGGAGTCCCCGGCACTCACGGCGGTGCCCTGCGCCTGGGCCTGCGCGGCCTGGGCGGCCAGCAGCCGCAGCGCGGCGTCCTCCGCGGCATCCTGGGCCGCCATCTCCGCCAGCTTCGCGGCGCGCTGCTGACGGCGGCGGGCATAGGCGGCCACGCAGAGGAAGGACGCGCTCAGCCAGACGAGCGCGGAGCTGGTGGTGAGGGGGAGCCAGCCGTAGCGCGCGGCCAGGCCTTCACGCCAGTCGGTCTCCTCCACCAACAGCGAGGTGCGGAAGGCCTTGCCGAAGGCCGTCTCGAAGGGCTCGCCGCGCGCCACGCCGTCCACGAGCGCGGCCATGGCCTGGGGGCCGAACTTCGCCGACAGGTGCGCGACGAAGGCGGCGCTCTGCGCGTAGGCGATTTCCACGTCCGACGGCACGTCCGGCCAGGCCCGGTCGAGGTGCTCGAAGTGGAACACGCGCTCCTGGGTGACGGCCCGGAAGAGGGCGGAGTAGTGCGTCAGGGAGTAGCGCTCCCCGGTGACGTACTGCGCGACGCCTTCCTGGAACCAGCGGGGCCACGACGGGGCCAGCTGCCCCAGGGCCACGTGCGCCAGCTCGTGCCGGAGCGTCTGCTGGCCCTCCGGCTCATGGAGGCTGAGCGCGTCCAGCAGGATGATTTGATGGGCGGGGTAGGCCAGCGCCACGGCCCACCCCGGGGGCTTTCCGCCGGGCAGCGCCAGGGCCTCGAACTCCTTGCGGCCCACGCCCAGGCGAATCTCGGTGACGCCCGGCCAGTCCTTGCCCAGGATGGTGCCGAACCGGTCTCGGACATCTTCAATCTGCCGGGACAGCTCGTGCGCGGCCGCGGTGGCGGCGGCGGTGTGGAGGATGCGGAAGCGCTTCGTCGTCACGTCCCCGCTGACCTGGGGCGGACGCGTCAGGGGCACCAGCGCGGCGTCCGTCACGACGTCATGGGCGTGGGTGCCATGAGGGCCGCCCGGTTCCTGGGCCCAGGCCCCGGGGGCGGCGAGCAGCAGGAGCAGGACAAGCAGGTGGCGCATGTGCGGCGGCCTCACGTTCCCACTGACATAACAGCCTCGCCCCAGGTTGCAGCAACCTCACCGCGCGGCGCGGTGCGTCAGGAGTCGCCGTTGGCTTTCTTCTGGGACAGATACGCCACGTTGTCCTCGACGCGCGCATAGTCGCGGTCCGCGAACGTGGGGCTCTTGAAGGTTTCCAGCAGCTTCTGGTGGGCATCCAACACGGAGCGGACCTGCGACTCGAACTGGGTGCGCTGGCGCTTCAGCTCGTTGATGTCCTCCACCACCTGCACCAGCCGCTGGTGGGCGCCGTGGACAATCTTCTCCGCCTGATGCTCGGCGTCCGCGATGATGATTTCCGCTTCCTTCTTCGCGGCGTCCTTCAGGTCCTCGCTGATGCGCTGGGCGGTGACCATGGTCTCCTGGAGGGTGCGCTCCCGTTCCTGGTGTTGCTCCACCTTGAACTGGGTGCGCTTCACTTCCTCCTTGAGCGCGATGTTCTCCTTCACCACCTCCTCGAATTCACCGGCGATGAGCTCGAGGTAGGCCTCCACCTCACGGCGAGAGAAGCCGCGCAGGGCCGTTTCGAACCGCTTCTGCCGGATGTCGAGCGGAGTGATTTTCATGACGCCGCAGTGTAACGCAGGGGCGTCACATCTCCAGGAATCGGCCCTTGACCTGGGCGCCGGCGCTGGCGGGTGGTGCTTGCAGGGTTGCCCGGCGGGCGGGCGTCAGCGGCGCGTCGCGTCCCACTGAGACACGACGGCGCGCGCGGCGTTCTGTACCCCCGCGGTGAGCCGCGAATCGACAGCGGCGTCCTGGACGGCCCGGCGCGCGGTGGGCGTGCGCTGGAAGACGAGCCCGTTGAGCGCCTGGATTTTCAGCGCGTCCGGCAGCCGGGGGTGGCGCACCACATTGGCGAGAATCTCCTCCGCGCGGGCGTGCTGGAACAGCGTGACGGCCCTCAACGCCGCCTGCTGGATGCGGGGGTTGGGGTCCCACAGGAGCGTGGCCAGCGCGTCCAGGGCGCGGGCATCTCCCAGCAGCGCCAGGTCTTCGATGGCGATGGCTCGAATCTCCTCCGGCGCGGGCCGCACCGCCTCCAGAAGGCCCCGCAGGAGGGCGGCGTCGTCCGTCGCGGGCGCCGGGGCGGCCTCCACCGGGGGCGTGGGCGCTGGACCCGGAGGGGGCGAGGC
>NZ_VHLC01000205.1:0-3311 GCF_006547355.1 Myxococcus sp. AB036A
CCCCCCAGGCCGCCTCAGTCGTCGTCGCGGCCCAGGTGCACGGCGAAGCTCTCCTCGTCGCGGGACACCTGCACCGTCCAGGGACGGCAGCACACCGGGCAGTCCTCGATGTACGTCTCCGAGGCCACACCAATGGGGTCCACGGCGACCTCCACTTCCTCACCGCAGTAGGGGCAGAGCTGGGCGGCGGATTCCGCGAAGGGCTGCATGGCTGGGTCTCCTCATCACGGACTCAGCGTCCGCGCATCTAGACGGTAGAATGCCGAGCCATGGCCTCTCCTTCCCGGAATCGCATTGGCGACATCCTCGTCAAGGCACGCGTCATCGACGACTTGCAACTGCGCAGCGCACTGGCCACCCATGACCAGTGGGGCGGACGTCTGTCACGCATCATCGCGGACCTGGGTCTGGCCACCGACGACGTCATCACCGAGGCCATCTGCCAGGGCCTGGGAATGCAGCGCATCCAGTTGGGCAACGTCACGCGCGACGCGGGCGCGCTCTCACGCGTGGACGTGAGCCTCGCCGAACAGAAGGCCGTCTTCCCGGTGTCGCTCAAGGACAACGGCAAGACGCTGGTGCTGGCCATGGCGGACCCCACGGACCTCGTCACCCTGGACCAGGTGGCGGCGAAGAGCCGCGCCCGCGTGGTCGTCATGGTGGCGGGCGAGCGTGAAATCGAACACGCCATCCTCCGCCACTACCGTGGCCAGGAGCCCGTCGTCAGCACGCGCTTCGGCGGCAACAAGCGCCCGAGCAGCTCGGACGCGCCGGAGGACGAGGACGAGTTCAAGGTCGTCGACATGAGCGGCAACACGGTGGTGAAGCGCATCGCCGACATCACCCCGCCCGCTCCCGCCGCGGCGCCGCCGCCCCGCGCGCCGGAGCGCGCCCCCGCCCCAGGCGCTGGCGCCAGCGCCGCGGACATCCTCGACGAGATTCTGGCGGGTGGCGCGCCCGCCAACGAGTGGACGGACGAGGACCTCAAGCGGCTGCAGACGGTGCAGCAGAACCAGGAGAAGAGCTCCAAGATTCTGCGCGCGCTGCTCGAGCTGCTGCTGGAGAAGAACCAGCTCCAGCAGCGCGAACTGGCGGCGCGGATGCGGCTGTAGGGCGCGCCCTCAGCCGGCGACGGAGCCCGCTTCCAGCAGCTCGCGGCCGGTGAGCCCCAGCAGGTAGAGGATGCTGTCCAGGCCGCCCGCGGAGATGGACGTGTCGGCCGCGGCGCGCAGCTTGGGCTTCGCCCGGAAGGCGATGCCCAGGCCGGCGCGCTCCAGCATCAGCAAGTCGTTGGCGCCGTCTCCCACGGCGACCACCTGGTCCAGCAGGATGCCTTCCGCCTGCGCCAGCGATTCCAACAGCTCCGCCTTGCGCTGCGCGTTGACGATGCGGCCCACGGTGCGGCCGGTGAGTTTCCCGTCCTGAATCTCCAACTCGTTGGAGTACGCGAAGTCGATGCCCAGCCGCGCCTTCAGCGCCTCGGCCGCCACGGAGAAGCCGCCGCTGATGACGGCGGTGCGGTAGCCCAGCCGCTTGAGCACGCGCACCAGCGTCTCCGCTCCCTCCGTCAGCGGCAGGTTCGCCGCGAGCTGGTGGACCACGGACGCATCCAGGCCCCGCAGCAACGCCACGCGCTGACGCAGCGATTCGTCGTAGTCCATCTCGCCGTGCATGGCGCGCTCGGTGATGCGCGACACCTGCTCGCCCACGCCATGCGCGCGCGCCAGCTCGTCGATGACCTCGATGCGGATGAGCGTGGAGTCCATGTCCATGACGACCATCCGCTTGCCGCGCCGGAACAGGCTCTCGCGCTGCAACGCCACGTCGAACCCGCCCGACTGCATGGACAGCTCCAGCAGCGCGTGCTTGAGCGCGTCGGGCGGCTGGCCCGGCGGCAGGCTGATGTGGATGTCCACCGAGCCCAGGTGCGGCTCGCTGAGGC
This sequence comes from Myxococcus sp. AB036A, assembly GCF_006547355.1. NCBI lineage: Bacteria > Pseudomonadati > Myxococcota > Myxococcia > Myxococcales > Myxococcaceae > Myxococcus > Myxococcus sp. AB036A. The sequence continues at coordinate 1,943 of NZ_VHLC01000205.1, forward strand.
GCGTGATTCGCTCCACGTTGGCGCCGTGCCCCGCGAGCACCTGCGTCAGCGCATGAAGCTCCCTCGCGCCCAGGGCGCGGCCCACAGCGGTGACGACGTGGCGCACGGACGCGGCGGGCGTGGCGGCCGCCTCCACCGCCTGGAAGTCCAGCGTCACGCCCAGCGTCTTCGCGGCGGACAGCAGCGTCTCCAGGGTGCCGCTCGCCGGGGGCAGACGCACCAGCAGGCAGAGCGTGAGGCGCCCCTGCACCACCACCTGCTCCACGTCGAGCAGCTCGGCGCCAGCTTCCGCCAGCAGGCCGGTGAGGCGCGAGACGATTCCGGGATGGTCCTTCCCGGTGACGGTGATGAGCACGCTTTCGGACAGGGGCGGAGTCATGGCGCCACGGAGTGTGGCAGCCCCCAACGTGCGCGGCGAGCCCCGAGTGCACCGGGGCCCGGCCGCTCGTCCGTCACTCCTTCGGCGTGTCCGAGGAGATGACGAGGTCGCCCTTGGCGAGGAACTCCTTGTCCGGGAACGCCTTGTAGAAGTCCTCCAACATGGCGTCCACGTCCGGGTAGCGCTGCTCGCGCTTGTCCTGGGTGGCCTTGTCGAAGAGCTGGTCGAGGCCGCTGGGGGCCTCCGGGTTGACCTCGGAGGGCAGCGGCGAGCGGCGGCCCGGAATCTGCCCGGTGAGCATCTCGTAGAGCAGGATGCCCAGCGCGTAGACGTCCGCGGAGGCACCCGGCTCCTTGCCGCCCCGGTTCATCAGCTCCGGCGCCATATAGGCCATGCCACCCGTGCCCACGAAGACCTGGGGCATGCCCTTGGTGGCATCCACCTCCACCACGCGGCCCAGGCCGAAGTCAGCCAGCTTCGCGTTGCCGTACACGTCGAAGAGCACGTTCTCCGGCTTGATGTTGTGGTGCGTGAGGCCCGCGGCGTGCGCGGCCCGCAGCCCATAGGCCATCTGCAGGAAGGCGCGCAGCGCGAAGGGCACCGGCACGCCATTGCCACCGCCCGCGTCCAGCCGCTCACGCAGGCTGCCCTGCATCAGCTCCAGCACGAAGTACGGCCGGGCGGCGTCCACGTTCTGGTCCACCACCTGGACCACGCCCGGGTGGCGCACCTGCGCCTGGGCGCACAGCTCCTTCTTCAGGCGCTTGAGCACCTCGCCCCGCTGCAGGAAGGAGAAGTAGCCGAAGATGTCCTTCAGCTCCTTGAGGCAGATGTCCAGGCCCAGCGCGGTGACACGCCCCTTGAAGACGGTGCCCAGCGGCCCGGTGCCGATGGGATCGAACTTCTGGTAGCGCAGGTCCAGCTCGGCGCCCTTCGGAGCGGGAGCGGCGGGCGCTGCTGCGGCGGCGGAGGTGGAAGCGGGGGGAGGAG
>NZ_VHLC01000206.1:0-3221 GCF_006547355.1 Myxococcus sp. AB036A
AGTCCGGGTTGCCCCTGTTGTTGTAGCGGCGCACCAGGTGCCCGGACAGCAGCGTGTAGGACTCCAATGCGCCCACCCACACGAAGTTCGGCGCGTCGCCTCCCACCATCAGGTTCTGCACCACCTGGCCCCAGTCGGAGAGCTCGTCCCAGTCCTCCTTGCGCACCAGACTTCCCCCCACCTCTCCGCCCCACATGCGCAGGCGCACCGGAGCGCCCAGCTCGACTTGGAGGAAGCCTGGCTTGACGACCTCCAGCCGTGGGTGGAGCTGCAGGAAGCCTTCGTCCTTCCCCGCCCCTCTCTGCGGCAGCAGCGCCACCGTCGTCGTCTCTAGGCTCAGCCGGTTCGCCCAGTCAGAGCCCGAGCTGGACGAGGCCGGCTCCTCCTCGACGAGGGCACTCCCCTCGTCCATGGAAGGCTCGAGCAACGCGTCCCCCTCTGGCTCAACGGGGTCCACCTCCTCCTCGGCCACGTAGTCTTCAGGATAGGCAATCTCTTCCGCCCACCCCATTTCGGGTAACACCAACAGCAACACGACGGCCCAGCGCATGAACATCGACGTCTCCTGAGAAGGCCCCGGAGGGGCAAAGGACAGAGGTTTCCCGTTCAGTCCGGCAGGGCAGCCGGGCTGCGCGGGTGAGTGCATTGCATTGCGGGAGTCGCCGGCAGGCCGGCCGGGCGAAACGACAAACAGACGTGTCACGTCACGGCGCCAGGAAGCCCCAGCGCAGTCTCAACAGCAGGCAGGCGAGTCACGTCACGGCGCCAGGAAGCCTGGCTCCGTCCCAACAGCAGACAGACGTGTCGCGCGACGGCGCCAGGGCAAGGCCCGGCTCCGCTCATGACTCCAAGCGCGAATTGGGATGACTGAGGAAGGGCTCCTCAGCGCCCGTCAGACACGCGGCCCGACGAAGCGCAGACGGCCACTCGGCGCACAACGACCGCCAGCACGCGCCTCACATGGCGGTGCGGGAAGTCTTCGGCGCAGCGCGAGGGCCCAACGCCGACTTCGAAGCGGAGCTAGGAAGGTGGCTCAGGCGCGTCGCCCGCCGGGCGCACTCCGCAGCCACCAAGGAAGCGCGCAGTCACGCGCGCGCACTCCAGCACAGTGAGGAACACATCGCCTCCAGGGAACGCCAGAATGGACTAGACCAATAGGTCTAGTCCATTGGACCCTATATTGGCATTCGGCACAAGCCCCCAATGCCGGAAACCCACGAAAGGACTTGGAGGTGGTGCCCGCTGGGTTAAGGGAAGGTGACGTTCCCCAGGGTGACGGTGCGGCGCCCATCCGCATCCCAGAGCTTCAGCGTGAAGGGGCCTTGGGGAGACTCGGATGCTGCCTCAGCCTCTACCACCACGCGCTGGACGGTTGAACCGGGGGCCACGGGGCCGGACTGCCAGACTTGAAGCACCTTCAACTCCTCGTTGGCCTTGCCCCGTAGGGTTGCCCCCTTGGCAGTCCACGGTTGGTCATCCCCCCGTGACACGAGGATGACCTCGACGGCCACCCGGCGGGCTGCGCGGTATGCATTGGCATAGTGCTTGGCTGCGGCCCCGCCCGGGCCCTGAGTTACATCCTTGGTCACGTCGCGGAACTCAACGCCCCGCCCACTGAGGACTTCCGTCGAGATGAGTCCCGTCAGCCCATCAGGAGCACTTCGCTCCGCGCGCAGGCGCTCATTCTCCTCTCGGCACTTCTCTGCTTCGATGCGCGCCTGACGGACTTCTTCCTGGTAGTTCTCGACGCTCCTCTTGCGCCGATAGACTTCGACATGCGCCTCCGACCGTGCGGGGTGCGAGACCAGGACAAACGTCGCACTCGCCGGGGCAGCGCCATCCTGGAAACGCACCGTCAGCTTGAGCCGTTCTCCCGCCGAGATTTTCTCTGACGGAATCAGGCGCAAGGTAGTGAGCCCAGCGTCCACCATCGCGAAGCGCTCGCGTCCCTCGAGCGTCAGCCCCTCTCGACTCACCTCCGAATCAAAGAGAAACATCGTCGAGAGCCCAGGGCTCACTGCTACTTCAACCACTGGCTGAACATCATCCGAGACCAGCTCGATTCGCCGAATGCTCAGCCCCACGGTAGATGAGGGCGACTGCGCAAGAGCCGTCCCCCCTCCTGTGAGGAGGAGGAAAAGCAGCACGGCCGACACGGAATGATGCACGCGACGTCTCCCCTACCAAGCCAGCGGCGACACCGCTGGCGACTCACGGACGCCTGCTCAACAACGACAGGTCATTCAAACTCACTCACTGCCTTGACCCAAACGGCGGAGTACACGCGCGCCTTCCCCGTCTCCCCTCCGCCACCCTCTATCTCCAGTCCGCGGTTGCGAGAGTTGTCCTGTACCTCCAGGCACACAGGGAAGCTCTCTCCGCGAAATCGCGCTCGCGTCAGTCGGACGTAGACGCGGTCGGCGATAACGAGTCGCCCAGACAGAGTTGCGTAGTCCGACCCCACAATGATCTGCGCAGTGCCTTCCTTCACCGTTACGTATTTTTGGTCCCCTCGGACGAAGCTCGCGCCCTCGCGATCCCCAATGTCCATGCCCAGCTTCTTCATGCCCTTGGTGGAGCCTGCCGGGCACGGTTCGGGGTCCGGAGCCGGGCGCACCTGGGGACCGGAGCACGCGAACGTGGTGCAGAGGGCCGCCGTCACCACGGCACTGCTGACGCTCCTCGTGGCCTTCTTGGCAGGCACCGGCGGGGAGGAAGGGGTGTCACTCTTGGGTGTCGTCACGGTTGCAGTCACCTCGGGAAGCGTCGCGGGGGGAGCGACGGCCGCAGGTGTTGCCTCCGGCCCGGTGGGAGCTGCGGCCGGGGCAGCTTGAGGTTTCTTTGTATATGGCGCTACTTCTTGGCCGGGGGCGCCCTGCGGCTGCGGTGAGTCCGTCCGCTGTGAGAAGTACGCCCCAGACGCGAGGGCCATGGCCAGCAGCCCCGCCCCCAGCACACGCCCCAGCCGGAGTCGCGAGAGGAACGAGCACCGCCCTGCCTCGACGACGGGGGCCACAGGCGCCGCCAGCGGCTCGACGTCCGCCGCGATTGCGCCCTCCGCCCCCACCCCCGTCTCAAGCGCCAGGCCCCGCAACTGCGCCTCCACGGGCCGCGTGGCCGCAGGTACCAGCGGGGCCTCGGGCGGCAATGCCGCGGGCATGCCTTCGCCTGGGACTTCCGGCAGCTCCGGCCCCGGCGCCTTGCCACGACGCATCTGGCTC
>NZ_VHLC01000207.1:0-2922 GCF_006547355.1 Myxococcus sp. AB036A
TCTAGCTTCGTCGGCAGCGTCAGATGTGTATAAGAGGCAGGGGGTGCTGGGGCAGTTGCCCGCTGGCCTTGGACGCCACTTCAGCGCGCAGGCCTTCGATTCCTCCAACACGGTGCGTTACTCAGGCGAGGTGACGTCCGTAACCATCCAGGCCGGCCAGACGGCGGCCGTCACCCTGCTGATGCAGGAGGTGAATGCGCCTCCTCCCTTCGACAACGCCGCGCCGCGCATTCTCTCCCTGGTGGCCAGCCTCGGCACCGTCTCCCCGGGCGGCCAAGTGGCCCTCCATGCCACCGCGGACGACCCGAATGCCGAGGACACCCTCACCATCGCCTGGACGGCCAGCACTGGCAGCTTCAGCGCCCCCTCCAGCCTCACCAGCACCTGGACGGCCCCAGCCACGCCGGGCCAGGTGGTGCTGATGCTTACCGTTACGGACTCCAAGGGCGCCAGCACCTCGCTGAGCGCCACCGTCACAGTGAGCACCGGCATCGGGCAGGCCGCCGTCAACGTCTCCTTCAACACCTGGCCCATGGTGGCCAGGGTGACAGCCCTGCCTTCCTCTGTTGCTCTCGGTCAGGCCACCCAGGTGATGGCCTCCGCCAGTGACTCCGACGGGGACGCCCTCAGCTACCAGTGGACTGCCAGCTGCGCCGGCACCTGGGCCGATGCCAACTCCGCCACCGCCAGCTTCACGCCTTCGGGGGGGCCCTCGGGCGGCACGTGCAAACTCACAGTGATAGCGAGAGACGGACGGGGCGGCCAGGGCCAGGGCAGCCTCACCATTTACGTCTCCTCCTCGCCCGGCAGCGCGCGCTTTCCGCCCGAGGTGGTGGAGTCCTTCCAGTCCGTTGCCTCAATGCCGGCGGTTGGCGGCACCGTCGTCTTCCGCGCGGGGGCGAAGGATGCGCAGGGCAGCGCTCTCACCTTCACCTGGGCCACTAGCACTGGCACCCTGGGCACCCCCACCAGCACCGCCACGACCAGCGAAGTCCTCTGGACGGCTCCTTTCTGCGTCACCGAGAAAAGCCTTCCCACGGTGACGGCCACCGTCACCAACGCGCTAGGCCTCTCCGCATCCTATGTCTTCGCCCTCCAGGGCGGCACCGTCTGCCGCGCCGCCGTGTCGGGTGGCTGGTGCACTTCGTTCTTCTTGAAGGAGGACGGTGCTCTCTGGGCCTGGGGCAATAATGACTATGGCAACCTGGGCGACGGGACGACGACGGCCCGCTTTACGCCGGTGCAGGTGCATGGCCTCACGGGCGTGGCCGCCGTCGCTGCGGGCAATAGCTCCCACTCCGCAGCGCTGAAAGCGGACGGCACCGTCTGGACCTGGGGCTACAACGGCAACGGCGCGCTGGGTGACGGGACGACGACGAATCGAGCCACGCCGGCTCAAGTACAGGGCCTCACCGGCGTAGTCGCCGTTGCTGTGGGGGGCCACACCGTAGCGGTAAAGTCGGACGGTACCGTCTGGGCCTGGGGCTGGAACGAAAAAGGCCAACTGGGCGACGGGACGACGACGGGCCGCCTTACGCCGGTGCAGGTGAAGGGCCTCACCGGCGTGGTCGCCGTCGCGGCAACCTCGTACCACACCGTAGCGGTGAAGTCGGACGGCACCGTCTGGGCCTGGGGCTGGAACGAGGATGGTCAGCTGGGTGACGGGACGACAACGGACCGCCTCACGCCAGTTCAAGTACAGGGCCTCACCGGGGTGACTGACGTCGCCGTTGGTTACTACCACAACGTGGCGTTGAGGTCGGACGGCACCGTCTGGGCCTGGGGTTGGAACATTCACGGCCAATTGGGCGATGGGGCGACAATGAATCGCTCCGCACCGGTTCAAGTACAGGAACTCACCGGGGTATTGGCTGTAGCTGGTGGCGCTGGCCACTCCGTGGCGTTGAAGTCGGACGGCACCGTCTGGAGCTGGGGCAGCAACTTCAGCGGTGAGTTGGGTGACGGGACGTTGACGGGCAGTTTTGTGCCGGTGAGGGCGCAGAACCTCACTGGAGTGGTCGCAGTCTCCGCTAGTAGCCTTCACACTCTGGCAATGAGGTCGGACGGCACCGTCTGGGCCTGGGGCTTCAACGCCTATGGCGAACTGGGCGAGGCGCCACAGACGCACCGCTCGACGCCAGGGCGAGTGCAAGGCTTTTAGTTCCGGAAGGGGGCAGCCTGCGGCGGAGCAGTCGTCTGCGCCGCTGCAGGCTGCGACAGTTGCCAGCCACCCAATTATCTTGGCTGGTAACAGTTCCCCCAGCTCAAAGCTCGCTGTATGTAACTCCAGGGGCGCACCAGTTCTTCGAACAGATGAAGACGGAGATGGAGCAGGTCATGGTGTCACCCTAGACAATCCTGTAGACCGCGAAGTAGAGCCTGAGTGCTCCATTCCTGGTCATGGGAGAAACGCCCTACCTGGTTTCGGGCATGTCTGTGACAGTGATGCTGTCAATGCCGGGGTGCGCCGCGCGCCTCATGGTCTCTGCATGGTACCAAGCCCCCGACGCCATAGACAGAACGATGCCCTCTGTGCGCCTCGCTCACTGGCCTTGACGCACTGCCGGACTGGACTTGACGCGCGCGTGACGCAGCGACCGAATTTAGGGTAAGCACATCTTCTCGAGTCCCGTGCTCTCCGGACAGTGGGGCCGGATGGAGCGCGAGCTGACGGCTCCGGTCGGAACGGAGCGCGTATCCGTGGAAGTGACGGGGGCCGAGGCCATCCCAGGTGATGTCATCGACCTCGATGTCCTGGTCGTCCAGGCCTTGGGCACGCCTTGACGGTGTAGGCACTAGGGGCTGTCCCTGATTAGCGCAGCCAAAGAAGCATGGATGCGACGTGCAGGACGGCGAGGTAGCTCGTCGCCGTCTTGTCATAGCGGGTGGCGACGGCCCGAAAGCGCTTGAGATCGTGGAAGA
>NZ_VHLC01000208.1:0-2932 GCF_006547355.1 Myxococcus sp. AB036A
CCGACCCGCTGTTGTACGCCATGTCCAGCGCCACCACGCTGTCGAGCTCGTCCTTCAGCACCAGCCCCATCGGCCGGAAGGACTTGTCCCACGGCAGCCCCTTCTTCGTGCGCGAGTGGATGTTGCCGGACAGGACGATGTGGAAGCGCTGGGGGCCCGACTCCACGTGGTGCCGAACCGTCGCCGCCATCGCGTCCTCGCGCGCCTGCCCCTGCATCGTCGGGTGGTCGAAGACGAACACATCCACGTCCAGCCCGCGCGAGCGCAGCTGGCGCAGCTGCTCCAGCATGTTCGCCACCGCCTCGCTGCTGCGGCCGTCCGGGTACGGGCTGCGCCAGAACGGCGCCTCCATCAGCTTCAGCCAGTCATCCTCCGCCCCCGCGCTCTCCAGGAACGCACCCACGCGCGTCTGGCTCTCCAGCGGCAGCTCCAGCCCCACCGTCACCGGCATGCCAGCCACCGCCACCTGGCATGACGCCTGCGCCACGAAACGCGGCACTTCCTGCGTGCCGTGCATCTCCCCCAGCAGCAACGTGCCACCTGGCTTCACCTGCTTGCCCAACCCCAGGATGGGCAGGCCACATTCAAAGGCCATGGCCTCCGCGCCCGCGTTCGCACTGGGCGCCATCGCCACCTGCACCGGCTTGGGCGCGTTCTCTTCCTTCATCAGCTTGGGCGCGATGGAGCGGAACACCCGCCACTCCATGACCAGGTCCCGCGAGCCCTGACCCGAACCCGCGTAGAAGGAGTTCTCTCCCCGCGGCGCGGCGAGGCGGGCCTCCCAGTCCTCCACGCTGAGCGTGGGGTCCGACGCGCCCCCCCCTGTCGCCCCCATCATACTCTCTGTCTCCACGGCCGCTTGCCGTTCGGAAAGACTCCCGCCTGTGAGGCCACGGCCCGGCCCCCAATCAATCTCACGGCCCGGAGGACTCAGCGCGGTGCTGGAGCTCTTGGTGATGCGGATGATCCACAGCTTGCTCTTCGTCGGCGTCTCGCGCTTTCCCAGCACCATGTACCGGTGCCAGAAGCTCGAAATCTTCGAGCCGCCGAACTCCTGGCGCCAGTCCGTCTCCAGCACCAGGCTCCCCTTGTCCTCCTTGAAGGGCAGCTTGTTCTCCGTGAAGAACTGCCGCACCTCGGGCCAGACTTCTTCCAGGGGCCGCTCGTAGATGGCCTCGCCATCCGGGATGAACAAGTCACTGAAGGTGCTTCCCTGTCGGGCCGCGCAGCCCACCTGGAAGCACATCAACGTCACCACCGCGAACCACTTCGCGCGCATCGGCCCCTCCGGGAATGAACTCCCGGGGTGAACGCGCCGCGCCCCAATGCCATATCGGAGGAGGACTGCCGCTCAGGCGTACAGCGCGCGAGACAACACCTGGAACGCGCGGCCACTCTCCTCCGCGAGCGCATGCCTGCCCTCACGGACGACCTCACGTCCGCCCACCACCACATCGCGCACCGCCGCCTTCTCCGCGCCCAACACGATGGCGGGCAGCAGCGATGCGGGCAAGGCGCCCACGAGCGACGGATGGTGCAGGTCCACCGTGAAGAAGTCCGCGGGCGCGCCCGCCTCCAGGGCGCCCGTGGCGAGCCCCAGGCTCCGCGCGCCGTCCACGGTGGCCATGTCCAGCAGCCGCGCCGCCAGCCCATCCATGGCGCCCCCGCCCGGGTCCAGCACGGCGCGCCGCAGCCGCGACAGCCGCAGGTGCCCTTCCAACTGTCGCGCCTCATCCAGCAGGTCCACCGTGGCCTGGCTGTCCGAGCCCAGGCTGATGCGCGCGCCCGCCTTCACCAGCGCATCCGCGGGAACGATGCCGTCGCCCAGGTTCCGCTCCGTGGAAGGACACGCGCACACCGTGGCCTCGGCCCGGCCCAACAGCGACACCTCCTCGTCCGTCAGGTGCACCCCGTGGACCGCCGTGAAGCCGGGCCCCAGCAGGCCCAGGTCCGCCAGCAACTCCACCGGCCTGCGGCCATGCTCCGCCAGACAGGCTTCGATTTCCTTCGGCTGCTCCGCCACGTGCATGTGGACGGGCAGGCTCCGCACGGACGAACCCGCGAGCGCCGCCAGCCACTCCCGAGGCACCGCGCGCACGCTGTGCGGCGCGAGCCCCACGCTGACCGCCGCGTCGGAGCGCACCTCGCGGGCCAGCGCCTCGACCGAACCCAGGAACGTCTCCACGTCCGGGTCGATGAAGCGGCGCTGCCGCGGATTCGCCGCCACGCCGAAGCCCGCACGGGCGTACCCCACGCGCAGCAGGCAGATGCGCAGCCCCACGTCCCGCGCGGCGCGAATCACCGCGTGCGCCAACGTGTTGCGGTCCGCGTACGGCGTGCCGTCGGACTGGTGGTGGACGTAGTGGAACTCCCCCACGGTAGTGATGCCCGCGAGCGCCATCTCCACGAAGGCCTGCCGCGATGCGACGTAGAGGTCCTCCGGGCTCAGCGACTCGGCGGCGCGGTACATCGCCTCGCGCCAGCTCCAGAAGTCGTCCGCCTCCCGGCCCGATGCCACGTACTCCGTACGCCCGCGGATGAGCCGCTGGAACGCGTGGGAGTGTCCGTTGACGAGCCCCGGCAGCAAGGCCCTTCCCGGCAGCGCGACGGTGCCCGCGCCCGCGGGGACGGATTCTGGGGCCAGGATGCGGCCGTCGGCGCTCACCGCGAGGCCGCGCCCTTCGTGGAACCGGCCGCCCGTGTAGAGGAGCTCCGGCTGATAGACAGTGATGTCGCTCACGCCGGCAACTTACGCCAGCGCCACGGGGCGCGCAGCAGCCGCGGCGCGCCCCGTGAAATGCCAGACGTCAGTGGAGCGCGAGCGCCGGAGTCCGGTCTTCCGTCGGCCCCCCCGAGTTGTCTCCCCCACCCGGACCTGTCTCTTAGACCCATCTCCGAGCCCACGAGACGCTCATGAATCTCGTATTGCGTC
>NZ_VHLC01000209.1:0-2728 GCF_006547355.1 Myxococcus sp. AB036A
CCCCCTCCGCCGCCTGCGCCGCCCGCGCCGCCTGCGCCGCCCGCGCCGCCGGGACCGCCGGTCGTCCGGTGGATGATGATGCCTCCGTCGACGACGCCTCCGTCCCGTACGACCTCGCCGCCGTTGCCGCCGTGCCCGCCTTCACCTCCGGGACCTCCGGTACCGCCTTCGCCACCCTCGCCACCGGGGCCTCCGCCGAGCGTGCGCAGGACGCTGCCTTCCTCCATGGCCGCCTGGGAACCGATGAGCAGCAGGGCGATGGACGCGCCGCCACCGCCACCGCCGCCGCCACCCGCACCACCGCAGCCGCCCGTTCCACCCGCGCCGCTGCCGCCGCCGCCAGCGACGCTCACGTTGTCGATGTTGCAGCTTCCACCCGACCCGCCGCCACCACCGCCGGAGCCCGCCGTGCCGCCGCTGCCGGGCTCGCCTTGCTGGTCGGCGGTCCAGGTCCCGTCGCGCAGCACCCCCATGCCCGTGCCGCCGTCACCCGGTGTACCGGGGCCTCCTTCCGTGCCGCCCTGGCCCTTCTCGCCCGAGGAGGGGTGGCAGACGCACTCACGCCCGGAGCACGCGGCGTCTGGCGCATCACCGCCCGCGCCGCCCGCGCCGCCCGTCTCGCCGGGCCCGCCCGTGCCACCATCTCGTCCAGGAGAGCCGTTGCCGCTGCCAATCACACCCACGCCGCCCGTGGGCTCGATGCCATCCGGGCAGGTGATGGAGACAGGCGTCCCGCCCATGCCCGTATCGGAGTTGCCGACGCCTCCGCTCTGCCCTTCGCCTCCGTCCGGGCCGCCCAGCCCCGCGTCCCCTGCCTCGCCGGGGGCGCCCTGGCCACCCGCGCCCGCGGCCAGGGTGACGTGACGCAGACGGACCCCGGAAGAGTCCAGCATGCGCACGGCGATGGAGGGCTCACCGGGGCTGGTCGCGGTGGCGGCGCTGATCTGCACGTACTCCATCAGCACGCCGGCGTCCTGGAGTCCCTGCACCGTCAACCCCAGCGTGCCGGCGTCGAACATGGCCACGCGGTTCGCGGCGCGACGCCAACCGCCACTGCGTCCGGCATAGCCGCCGTGCAGCGAGACGGGGACGTCCAGCACCAGGCCCGCCTCGTCGTAGGCGCCGCCCGCGAGGAACAGGTGGCGCGGGCCGCCATCCAGTTCGCGCAGCATCGCCAGCGCGCGGCCCACGGTGCGCAGCGGCGCCTGCCGGGTGCCCACGCCTGCGTCATCATCCCCGTCCATGGGGTCGATGAAGAGGCCCGCGTCCGCCTGGCCATCCACGCCGTCACAGTCGGTATCGGCGAAGGCGTCGTCGGGAAGGTCCTCGCCGGGGACGGGCTTACAGGCGGCGACGTTGGGCTCGCAGCGTCCCTCGTCGCTGCAGCGCTGCCGTGCACTGTCGAAGTCGTAGCAAGCGCCCGCACCGAGCGCCGCCACGAGCGCCGTACCCGTGGCGCCGAGCATCCTGGTCTTCCGCATGACTCTCCTCGAATTCAAGGCAACGTCCCGGACAGGCCCACCATGCCCCCACCGGGAACCACGGCGGCGGAGGGCTGTACCTTCGCGGGCAGCTCACCGGGCAGCAGGAACATCACCGCGCCCGCCACGAGCCCCGCCGCGCCCAGTCCAAAGGCCACCCGGCTCAGGGTCTGCGCCCGGCGGCCCGACGACGCGAGTCCATCCGCGTTGTCCAGCGGAGCGTCCGGCGTGCCGTCCTTGTCGAGCCGCGAGTACTTGTCGCCCGCCTGCAGGTAGAAGACGGTGCCCACGCCGGCCAGGGCGACGCCGCCCGCGGCGGGCAGCCACGCCCAGCGGCGCAGCGGGCGGATGGGCTCGGGCTCCAGCTCCGGGGCCAGCGGCTTCGCCTCCACCACGGCCACGGGCGGCGGGGGCGGCTCGGCTTGGGGCGGCGCCGGCGGCGGGCCGCGCAAGGCCGTCTGCGCCACGGGCACCACCGCGTCGATCGATTGGGTGAGCGAGTCCAGCAACTGGTCCTCGCTCACGCCGGGGATGAGGTGCTCGGTGACGAGCGCGCCATCGTTGGCGGTGTAGATGCGCGCGCCCGTGCGATAGCCGCTGAGCAACTGGCCCAGCTCCGTCACCAGGACGAGCTCCGTCTTCCCCGCGGCGCCCAACGAGCGGATGCAGGAGGGCGCGGTGCGGTTGCAGCGCAGCAGCGGGCGGCGCTTGGACGCGGACAGCTTGCGGGTGATGTCCTCGATACGGACCACCACCAGCCCACGGGCCCGGAGCTGCTCGGCCACGTGCTCCTGCGCGAACTCGACGACGTGGGAGGGAGCTCCCGCCGCGTCAGGCGGTGCGACCAGGACGGACAGGGGCGGCGGGGGAGCCGCGGCGGGTGCCTGGGTGGCCAGGGTGAGCGCGGCGAGGAGGGAGATCCACACCCAATCACTTTCCCCCCGACCGGACCTCCTCGCAAGGTCGGGAATCACCGCTCGTGCTTCGGGTGAAACCCGCCGGGGCGGAGCGCGTGTGGTGGGAGGCCGCCCCACCGGCCCGGGGTCGTTTCCGACGCGCCGGGCCGGGGTGTGGCTTCAGCGCCGGGGCCGCTCCGACGGGGCCGGGCGAATCTGGGTCTTCTCGGAGCCACCATTCGAGCCCTGGGTGCTGTCGTCGTCTTCATCGGACTCCGGCGCGGGGCGGGACGGCGGGGGGCGGCGCGCGCCCAGGGCTGGCCGTGCGCCGGTGGCCAGGTTGGGTGAGGG
>NZ_VHLC01000020.1:0-100162 GCF_006547355.1 Myxococcus sp. AB036A
CCCCATTCCCGCCTCCGCCACCACCCGCGTTGTGGCAGTTGCCACCGCCACCCTCACCCGCCACGGAGCCACGCCCCGAGGCCGTGCCGAAGCGGCCCATCCGCAGGCCCTCCCCTTTGTAGGCCCCCCCTGCCTCGGGAGGAATGTCCAGGTCGGCGCAGCCAAGGAGGTCCGCGTGATTGACGAAGAACCCGCCCCGGAAGCCCATTCCTTCCGCGCTGATGAGGCCCTGGTTCGTCACGCTGCCCGTGGCGAGGAAGGCCAGGATGCCGCCGCTGCGCCCATCCCATGGACGGGCCACGACCGAGGCACCCGCGGACACGAGGACGTCCGTGTACTCGGGCACGGAGACCACCTGCGCGCCCGGCGCGGTGTAGGCATGCACCAGGGGCTCGGAGAAGCGCAGCCCGGGCGGCGATTCCGATACCGCCTCCACGCGCGCCAGCTCCCAGTGGCCCATCCGCCGAAGAGACAGGGTGCCGCCATCGCTGGAGACCACGGCCTCCTCCGGCCCGCCGCTCTGGTGGAGGAGCGCCAGCGTGCCCGCGGTGAAGCCCGAAACGCGCTGCACCGGAACGTCGTGGGCTCCGACCGCCACGAGGTCCGTCAGCGGCGTGGCGGCATTGAGGACGCGCCCCACCGTCGAGACGGACAGCGCGCCATCACGGCCCGAGCCCAGACCGAAGGAATCCAGCTCCGCCAGCGCGGGGGACGCCGGGAGCAACACGAGCAGGCAGGACAGGACGAAGCGCATGCCCCCACATGCTGCCTCAGAAGCCGGGTCTACCGCGAGTGCAGGCCCCCTGAAGACTCACTCGCCCGAGGGGTTCATCAGCGCTCGGGCGTTGCGCGGTGCGAAGAAGGGCTGGCGCGCGAGCCTCGGCAGGACGCGCTTGTCCACGCACCAGAGCTGGAGCGCATCCTCCCACTCGCCCAGCTCGGCCACCGCACGCACGTCCGGCGCATCGCGGTAGAGGCTGTTGAGGTTGTGCACCAACGCGGACAGGTCCTCCACCTCCCAGCGCTCCGTCACGTCGCCAGCCATGACATGGAGCTCCAACACGGGGCGCTCGCGCACGTCCACCACCTTGAAGCGGCGGGCCGCGCCGCCCATGGCGGTGGTGAGCGGCCCCACCAGTTCGTCGGCGCGCACGCCGTACCCCACGGACAAGCCGCCTTCGAGCAGGCCCGCGTCACACAGGCGTAGCATGGACACATGGGGAGGCTCGCCACGCGGCAGCAGCGCCGCGGCGGCATCGCGGTCCTTGAGGAGCCGCTCCCGGGTGAGCACGTCGAGCAATGGGGCCATCTCGGCCCACAGCCTATCGCTCCTCGCCGCTCCAGTAGTCCACCTCCGCGGAGAGGGGCAGCGTGGTGAACAGGGTCCGAGCGGCCTTGTCGCCTCCGGGAGCACTGCCCGCGGAGATGACCACCTTCCCTGAGTCCGGGTACACCATGACGTCCGGCTCCACCATGGTGGAGAAGGCCAGGTAGCGCAGCGTCTCAGTCCCGTCGTTGAGGAGCTGGTGCGCGCCCCCGGGCCCCACCGGCAGCGCCACATAGTCTCCCGCCGTGACGGCGAGGGTGTCGTCCCCCAGCCGCAGCCGGCCCATGCCCGCGAGGATGAAATAGGCCTCTTCGTTGGCCAGGTGGTAGTGCCGCGGCCACGCGTGCTTACCGGGTGGCAGCTCCATCAAGCTGCACCCCAGCTTGCGGCCCTTGGCGGCGGCGCCCAGTTGCTTGCGGCGGTACTCCACCCGGGGACCTTGCGTGACTTCGGTCCAGGGAAGCTCGGGCTCGTGGACGACGTGAGGATGCGAGGACATGGACAGGTGCTCCTGTTCAGGGTCGCGTCGCGAGCAGCGCGAAGACGCGGTGGGGAATGTCGAGCGGGTCCGCCGGAAAGCTCCCGGCGAGCAGGTCCGCGAGCGCGGCGTCGAAGCGGCTCACCACGCTCGCAGACATGGACGCGCCCACCTTCGCGCTGGCGCGGATGCGGCCCCGCCACGCGCGGGGGCTGTACGGCACGGACACGTCGAAGGAGAACGAGGTGAGCTGGGTGAAGCCCGCCTCGGCGGCGTCGCGGAACCACGGAGGATAGACACCGGAAGACTGGCTCAAGGACACGAAGGGCGCGGGAGCGCCCGGGTTGAAGCGCTCGATGAGCCGCTCGGTGGCCTCCACCACGTTGCCGGGCAGCGGCAGCCAGTCGAAGTGGGCGATGACCAGACGGCCCCCGGGAACGAGCAGCCGCGCGGCCTCACGCGCTGCGGCGGGCCGGTCGAACCAGTGCCAGCACTGTCCCGCGACCACCAGCTCGAACGCTTGTGACGGCAGGCCCGTGTTCTCCGCGGGTGCCTGTCGGAAGTCGATGCCCAGCCCCATTTCAGAGGCGAGCCCACGGGCGGCATCCAGCATGTCCGCGGACACATCCAGCCCCGTCACCACGGCGCCGCGCTGGGCCAATCCCCGGGCCACCGTGCCCGTGCCCGTCCCCAGGTCGACGGCGCGGAGGCCCGGACGAAGGAGCCCCTCCTTATCGAGCCGTTCGAAGAAGGCCTCCGGAAAGCCCGCCCGGTGCCTCACGTAGTCCGATGACGTGCGTCCGAAGTCCACCTGCATGACAGGCTCCTCTCCTCGCGGGCACACGCGGGCCCCGACGACCTGGGGACGTATCGACACGTCATCCAGTCGAGTCGACAATGGCCTTCGCGGAGGTGCGCGAGACATGAGTAGGCCCAAGGGCGGACGCTCTCAATCTCGATTCGACCATCGACCTGAGGAGGAGCTCGTGACCGCGGCACAGGCCGCCGCGCTCCTGGGCGTGAAGCGAGCCACGCTCTACACCTACGTGAGCCGAGGCCTCGTGCGCTGCGTGCCGGAGCGAGGCACCAAGGAGAACCGCTATGTGCGCTCCGACCTGGAGCGCCTGAAAGCGCGGCACGACGCAAGAGCGGGACACGCGGCAGTCGCCTCGGGCGCCTTGCGCTGGGGCGAGCCCGTCATCGACTCGTCGGTGTCCCGCGTGGGCGCGGAGGGGCTCGCGTACCGAGGCCATTCGGCGGTGACGCTCGCGGTGGAGGGACGCGCGTTCGAGGACGTGGCGGAGCTGCTGTGGACAGGAGCGCTCCCCGAAGAAGCGTCGCGGTGGCCCTCACCCGAACCGGCGTTTCCACCGTCCGAGCTGGCGAAGCTGCTGCCCCGTGGGACACCGCCCGTGGCCGCGCTGTCTGCGTTGGTGCCGCTCCTAGGCGCAAGGGACTCGGCGCGCTTTGCCTCTCCGCCCGAGCAGGAGCGGGCCCGCGCCCGGAGGCTGCTGCGCCACCTGTCGGCCTGGGTCTGCGTGGCGAACGCGCCGGGGCGAGTGACGCATGCCTTGAACGAGCCCACGGTGGCGCAATCCCTGGCGCGCGCTTGGAACACCCGCGTGAAGCGCGCACCTGAGCTGCTCAACCGCGCGCTGGTGCTGTGCGCGGACCATGAGCTGAACGTGTCCACGTTCACCGCGCGCGTGGCGGCCTCCTCCGGCGCGGACCTGTACGCCTGTTTGAGCGCCGCGCTGGCCGCGCTCTCCGGTCCCAAGCACGGAGGGGCCTGCGACCGCGTGGAGGCGTTGCTCGTGGAAGTGGGCCGGCCGGAGCGCGCGGCGGAGGTCATCCGGGAGCGGCTGCGGCGAGGCGAGGCGGTCCCCGGCTTCGGTCATCAGCTCTATCCAGACGGAGACCCACGGACACCGCCGCTGGTGGAAGCCGCGCGGAGCGTCAGGCCCGAGACGCCCAATGTCCGCATCGCCAGCGCCGTGCTGGAAGCCATGCGCGCGGCGGGACATCCGCCCCCGTCCGTGGACTTCGGGCTGGTGATGCTCGCCGGAGCGCTGGGGCTTCCTTCAGGCGCGGGCGCCACGCTGTTCGCCGTCGGGCGTGCCGCGGGCTGGGTGGCCCATGTGCTGGAGCAGCGGGAACAGGGCCACCTGCTGCGCCCTCGGGCACGCTACGTGGAGCCGGCACACCCCGCCGGTGGCAGGGCGTCATGAACACGCTCCGCGCATCCGGACGCCTCACACACGTCACGTGAGCACTCAGCCCACTGTCGCATGCCACGCACCGGTCGAAGTCCGTCGTTGGAGGTCCGCGCTCGCGAGGCGAGACTCCCGCGCCGTGGACACTCGACGCGTATATCCCCGTTTCGCCATCACCTCCCTGCTCGGCAACGTCGCCTTCCTCGCCTCCTGGGGTGTGGTGCTGATGCGTCCCTCGGGCTGGCAGGTGGTCGGCCCGCTCCTGCTCCTCATGTTCCTCGTCCTGCGGGTCGGCGGCATGTGGTTCTTCGCCTCGAAGCACCCGCCAGAGGAACGCCCACGCATGCGGCGCACGGCGACCCTCACCACCGTGCTGGCGCTCATCGCCGTGGGCATCTGGGTCTACACCGTGCTGCAAGGCCCGCGCGGCTTCTGAGCCGCCAGGCCCTGAAACGGCTCGCGGGCGCCGCCTCCAGACTGAACCGTCCGGAAGCACAGCGCCCGCGATGACTGCCGTGTGCTGACCGCTACACGTTGAAGCGGAAGTGCATGCAGTCGCCGTCCTGGACGACGTACTCCTTGCCTTCCACGCGCAGCATGCCCTTCTCCTTCACGGCGGACTCGCTGCCCAGCTTCACCAGGTCCTCCCAGCGCATCACCTCGGCCTTGATGAAGCCGCGCTCGAAGTCGGAGTGGATGACGCCGGCCGCCTGCGGGGCCTTGTAGCCCTGGTGGATGGTCCACGCGCGGCACTCCTGCTCGCCCACGGTGAAGTACGTCCACAGGCCCAGCAGCTTGTAGCCAGCGCGCACCACCTTGTGCAGGCCCGGCTCGGACAGGCCCGCGCTCTCCAGGAAGCCCGGACGCTCCGACTCCGGGAGCTGCTGGATTTCGGACTCCAGCGCGGCGGCGAGCACCACCACCTCGAAGCCCTCCTTCGCGGCCATCTCCCGAACGGCCTTCACGTGGGGGTTCGCGTCCTCCTTGCCCAGCTCCGCCTCGCCGATGTTCGCCACGTACAGCACGGGCTTGTCGGTGAGCAGGAACAGGTCATGGATGACGGCGCTCTCCTCCTCGGTGAGCTTCTGGGCGCGCACGGTGATGCCGTTGTCCAGGTTCGCCTTGATGCGGTCCAGCAACGCCACCTCGGCCTTGGCTTCCTCGCCGGCCTTGCCGCCCACCTTCGTGTTCTTCAAGGAGCGCTCGCGGCGCTTCTCCACCGTCTCCAGGTCCTTGAGGCACAGCTCCGTGTCGACCACGTCCCGGTCCCGCACCGGATTCACCCCGCCCTCGACGTGGGTGACGTTGTCGTCCTCGAAGCAGCGCAGCACGTGGAGCACGGCGTTGACCTGGCGGATGTTGCCCAGGAACTGGTTGCCCAGGCCTTCGCCCTTGGACGCGCCGCGCACCAGGCCGGCGATGTCCACGAACTCCAGCGAGGTGGGCACCTTCTTCAGCGGCTTGATGAGCGCGGACAGCTTGTCCAGGCGGTCATCCGGCACGGGCACCACGCCCACGTTGGGCTCGATGGTGCAGAAGGGATAGTTGGCCGCCTGCGCGCCCGCGGCCGACAGCGCGTTGAACAGGGTGGACTTGCCGACGTTGGGCAGCCCGACGATTCCGATGGATAGACCCATGGTGATTCCCTGGAACACGCGCGCCGGGGGGCGCGCTTCCCCAAGAAGGGGATTAGGCAGTGCGGCGCACGGCGCCGGTGGCGCTGGTGCTGTTCAGCGGCAGGCCCTGGACGAACTGCTCGGCCAGCGCGCGCTGCTTGCTGTCGTCCATGCGCTCGCTGATGAGCTTGCCGGCGACTTCCATGGCCAGGTCGACCGCCATGGAGCGGACCTCGGCGATGGCCTTCGCCTTCTGCTCGTCAATCTCGCGACGCGCGCTCAGCTTGAGCTCCTCGGCCTCCTTGCGGCTCTTGGCCATGAGCTCCTCGCGGAACTTCTCCATCTCCTGCGTGTTGCGGCGCATCATCTCCGCGGCCTCGCGACGGGCCTCGGCGATGGCCGTCTTCTGGTCGGCCAGCAGCTTCTCCGCCTCGGCGCGCTCACGCTTGGCGCTCTCGATGGAGCTGGCGATCTGCTTCTCGCGCTCCTCGACCAGCGAAAGGATGGGGCCCCACGCCTTCCACTTCAGGACGACGGCGGCGATGACGAAGGTAACCAGGGTCCAGAAGATGAGGCCCGGCTGGACCTTCACGAGGTTACTGGCGGCGAGGACGGAGGGCAGGAACATGGCGGGATGTCCAGCGTGAGGGAGGGATGCTGCGAAGACTTCGGTTTCCGCGGCAGGAGCGGCCGGCGCCCGCGGTGGAATTCCCTACGGGCACCGGCGACCGTCCAGCGATGACTCGACCTGCGCTCGCCTTAAGCCTTGGTGGCGAGCAGGATGCAAACGACCAGCGCGAACAGCGTGGCGCCTTCGATGAGGGCCGCCGCGATGATCATCGTGGTGCGGATGTCGCCGCCCGCGGCCGGCTGACGGCCCGTGGCGTCCATGGCGGCGGCGGCCAGCTTACCAATGCCGAGCGCGGCACCGATGATGGAGAGACCGGCACCCAGACCGGCGGCGAGGAAGGCAAGAGCGAGGTTGGTCATGGTGACACTTGTTCTTTCGTAGCGTGGACCCGCTTGTGGGGGGGTCGTGATGTCCCTTGAGGACTACCTCCGGCGGCCTTTCGAACCGCCGGGTCTTCGACCGGGGCACCGGATTTCAGCGCCCCGCTAACTCGTCAGAGCGGCCTAGGCGTGGTGCGCCTTGCCGTGGTCGTGGCTGGGGCCCGTTTCCGGGTGGTCGTGGCCGTGGTCGTCATGGTGGTGACCCATGGCCACGCTCATACCGATGAACAGCGCAGACAGCATCGCGAAGACGTACGCCTGCACGAAGGCCACGAACAGCTCGAGCAGGAAGATGGCGAAGGCGAAGGGCACGCTCACCGCCGCCACCGCGGGGTGGCCGAGGAGGAAGATGAGGCCCAGGAGGAAGAAGTAGACGATGTGGCCCGCCAGCATGTTGGCGAACAGACGCATCGTGAGGGCGAAGGGCTTGGTGAACAGACCCAGCACCTCCACCGGAACCATGATGGGCCACAACCAGGGGGCCACGCCACCCGTCAGGTGCTTCAGGTAGCCGCCCAGACCCGCCGCGCGAATACCCGCCACCTGGGTGATGACGAAGGTGCACAGCGCCAGCGCCGCGGTGACAGCCAGGTTGCCGGTGGCGGTCGCCATCCAGGGAATCATGCCCAGCATGTTCATGAACAAGATGAAGAAGAACACGGTGAGCAGGAAGGGCACGTAGCGGGGGCCCTCCTCCTTGCCGATGTTCTTGATGGCCAGCTCGTCACGAACGAACAGCACCAGCATCTCGAGGATGTTGGCGCCCGCGCCGCGCGGCACCAGCTTCGTCTTGTCGCGGTTGCCCCAGATGAACAGGGTGGCCATCAGCAGCAGCGCGGCCAGCCACATCATCAGGGTGTGCTTCGTGATGGACAGGTCCAGGCAGCCTTCCATGAGGCCCGGAATCTCCTGACCGTGCTCCGTCATCCGGGGCGCGCACCCGTCGGCCTTCAGCGGCACGTGAATCTGGGGCAGGTCGGCCGCGTGGATGGGGTTGCTGAGCGGGACCTCGATCTCCAGGTAGGGCGAGTCCACGACGTGGTGGAGGATGTACCCCGGCACGTCGTCTTCAGACCCCGCGGCCCACGCCGTGGCAGCAAACAGACTGGCGAACAGCACCATTGCCTTGCGCATCACTCGTCTCCGCCCGCCGATTCCTTCGACGCGGCCATCACGTAGCTCACTTCAATCCACTGCAGTGCGAAGTAGACGCCGAAGAAGCCGGCGATGAACGGCACCGCCGCCATTCCCCGCGACACCACGCCCAACAGCCCCGCCAACACGCCCACGGCCCGAAGGCCAAAGATGATTCCGACCACCTTCAGCGCGGCGTTGAGGTCCTGCCGCACCGCCCGCCGTTTCAGCACCAGCGCCACCGCGCCCGTCACCGCCGCCAGCCCCACGCCCCACACCGCCGAAACCCGGTCCTCCACCACCTGCGGCATCAACGCCGCCAGCGCCAGGCCCACCACCGCCACGCCACCCGCCAGCGCCGCATGACTCTTGAACGAGTCCGTCCCGCTACCGCCGCCCCGCGCCGTCACTTCCGCTTCCCCAGCCGGGCCATCTCATGGAGGAACCCATAGAAACCCACGCAGATACCCACCAGGCTCAGCACCACCAGCAACCAGGGGCCCGTCCCCAACCACCCATCCAGCCAGTAGCCGCCCAGCACGCCCACCACCGCTCCGCCCACCAGCTTCCACACCGCCGCGATGTAGGGTTGCGCCGCCCTCATCTGCCGGGCCGTCTCCCCCAGCTCGCTGCCGTCCGAACCGCCCGGTTTCCGGGGCTCCTTCACTTCCATTCGGACGCCTCCCCAAACCCCGGGAAAACCTCGCTTTTCCAACCCCGCCGCCCCAACCCCTCTACGCGGGGCGCCGCTTAACACCGAACACGCGGCACACGCAACCGGTACCATGGGCAGCGGCCCCCCGGCCCCCAGTGGCGATTGCCGCTTCGGCAAGCTCAGCTACCGCCGATCTGCCCCGCATGGAATCGAGGGCCCTTCCCGTGGGCTCGCCAGGGCCCGGGCTCGCCTCTGGGTGAGGCGCTGGAGCCCGGCGGCCTGAGCAGGCGAATGGGAATGGGGGCGCCTGCCCCAAGGCCCAGGTGGCCGGCCTCCGGGCGCCGGCCGGCCCGCTCCTCGGCGTCCGGGCGCCTGCGTCGCCAGCTTGCACCCGACACGCGTCAACCCACCGCGACACCTCTGGAGGACTCCATGCCGAAGCCGCTCGTGCTCACGTCCCCCCGCTTCAAGGACGGCGACCTCATCCCCATTGCCTACACCGGCGAGGGCGAGGACATCTCGCCGCCGCTTCAATGGACGGACATGCCCGCCGGGACGAAGAGCCTGGCCCTCATCGTGGAGGACCCGGACGCGCCAGACCCGCGTAATCCCCAGATGACCTTCTCTCACTGGGTTGTCTACAACATCCCACCTTCGGCCCAGGACCTGCCGGAAGGCGCCACGCCGGACGTCCTCCCGGAGGGCGCTCGCCAGGGTCAGAACGACTTCCGCCGCCAGAACTACGGGGGCCCCATGCCGCCCGTGGGCATGCACCGGTACTACTTCCGCCTGTTCGCCCTGGACACGGTGCTGCCGGACCTGGGCCGCGCCACGCGCACACAGCTCCGGGAGGCCATGGAAGGCCACATCGTGGGGCAGGCGGAGCTCATCGGCCTGTACACCAAGGTCCACCACCGCGGCGCGGAGTCCCCCGGCGCCACTCCCGCCTGATTCGGCGCGGGCGACAGCAACCCTGAGGACACGGGCTCGGCTGCCCTGTGTGGCCGGGCCCGTTCTAAGTACAAGCCGCAGGGCTGGCGCCGGGATGTGGGCTGGTGGGCGAAGCGGCGGGTCAGCAATTTCGCACGGACTGGCAGCGATGGAAGAGTCAGGCCTGCCGTGAAAACCGCCGCCGAAATCGGGGCAACCTACGGCCCCTTCGATGCGATGTCCGTGGGTGTCTGCGTCGTCCGTGACGGCCGCTTCGTCTATGTGAACGAAGCGCTGGTGACGATGTCGGGCTACCCGCGCGAGGGCGTGCTGGGTGAGCCCGCCACGCTCCTCGTCTCGGCTGCGAGCGCGGCGGAGCTGGCGTCCCGCCATGCCCGTCGCAAGCGCGGCGAGCCCGTCCCCACCACGTACGAGACGATGCTACGCACCACCGAAGGGGAGCGGCGGGTGGAGCTGACCGTCATCCCCAGCGGCACGGAGTGGGTAGTGCTGGTGCGCGACGTGTCAGCGAGGGCCCGGCGCCGCAGCGTGCTCCAGCGGCTGGCCGAGCTGGGCGCGAGCCTGCCCTCCCTGCGCACCGAGGGCGAGGTGCTGCGCAGGATGTTCTCCAGCGTGGAGGAGCTGGGACTTGGCTGCGCGTGGCTTTCGCCAGACCGGCTGGGCGTCCGGCTGGGACAGACGTTCGTGCCGCCCGGCATGGTGCCCACGGAAGCCGCGGCACTGAGTGGCCGCTGGGTACGAGATGTGGTGGGCCAGTGGCCTCCCCTGCTGAAGCGCGCCTGGCGCGACGGCGCGGCCTATACAGACGAGTTGCCCCAGGAGGCTGAGTGCTTCCTCCGAGGCGCCCGGGGCGTGCTGGTTCGCCAGGGCATCCAGCGCGCCGGACAGACGCGCGCCATCGCGGTGCGCATCGACGTGGAGGGCCAGCCCCGGGCCATGCTCGCGCTGGTGGCGGACTGGCTGCGCGAGGAGGAGCTTCCACCCGTGCGGCTCTTCGGCGCGCAGGTGTCCGCGGCGCTGGACGCGGCGCTCACCATCTCCCGCCTGTCCGCGCAGAACACGGCGCTGGCGGCGCTCAACCGCCTGGCTTCGGTGACGGCCTCCGCGCCGCACCCACAGGCGCTGTTCGCTCCGGGGACCGACGAAATCGCCGGGCTCCTGGGTTGCGACGCGGTGGCGGTGCTCCTGCCAGCGGACGACGGCGAAGTGGAGCTCGCGTACTCGAGCGGCCTGGACACCGAAGGCTCGGAGGACTTCACGCGGCGCTGGCGAGCTGGAAACCTGTGCCTCCAGGCGCAACGCGAAGGCATCCCGCTGGAGCGCGAGGTGGAGTCCTGTTCGGACGACCTGAGCGAGGAACTGCGCCGGCAGGGCTTCCGCACCGTGGTGGTCGTCCCCCTGCGGGTGCGCTCGCGGGGCGTGGGCACCCTGTCCGCCCTCTTCCGGGAACGGCGGCCCCTGACGCCGCTCGAACGGGAGACGTTGCAGGCCATGGGCAGCCACTTCGCGGCGGCCATCGAATCCCACCGGCTGCTGCATGAGCTTCGTGGCCGCGCCGAGGACCTGGCGCTGCTGCACGAGGTGGCCAAGGCGCTGGCGGCCACCCTGGAACTGGACAAGCTCCTGCACATTGGCGCCACCAGCCTGGCGCGCATCGTGGACACGTCGGATGCATACGTGTTCCTGCCGGATGCCTCGGGAGAACGGCTCCAGCTTCGCGCGATGACGGGAGGCTCACCGGAGCTTCAAGGGCCCGCCCTGCCACTCCTCCCGGCCGATGCGTCACTCGCGTCGGTGGCGTTCCACACGCGCGAGGTGGTGATGGTGGAGGACGCCCGCTCCGACCTGCGCGTCAACGAGGAGGTGCGGCGCCTGCCCGGTGCTCGAGCATTCCTGGTGCTCCCCCTGGTGGTCCACGAGCGCCCCATGGGCGTGATGATGGCGGTGGAGACGCGGCGGCCACGGCGCTTCACGCTCGCGGAGGTGGAGCGAGCCAGTGCCATCGCCAACCAACTGGCGCTGGCCCGCGAGGGCGCGCGGCTGGTGGAGGACCTTCAAGCCAGCTACGTGGAGCTGGCCCGGACGCAGGCCCAGTTGGTGCGCCGCGAACGGCTGGCCGCGCTGGGCGAGTTGTCCGCCGTGGTCGCCCATGAAGTGCGCAATCCACTGGGTGCCATCTTCAACTCGGTGGCATCCATCCGCCGCATCGTCGGGCCGGACAGCGCGGCGGTGCCGCTGCTGGACATCGTCGGGGAGGAGTCGGACCGGCTCAACCGCATCGTCGCGGACCTGCTCACCTTCGCGCGGCCGCCTGCGCCGCATCCCTATGCCGTGCCGCTGTCCCCCCTGGTGGAGGACGCGGTACGAGGCGCGCTGGCGGAGGCCCCGGGTCAGGTGCGCGTGGAGCTGGACCTGGCGGACGATGTCCCCTCGGTGACGGTGGACGAGCGGATGATGCGCCAGGCCTTCCTCAACCTCGCCATCAACGCCGTGCAGGCCATGCCTCAGGGCGGCCTGCTGCGCGCGAGTGTCCGGCGCGCGACGGGGACTCCCGAGGTCGAAGTGCAGTTCGTGGACAGCGGGCCGGGCATCTCCCCCGACGTGCGGGCGCGCATCTTCGAGCCCTTCTTCACCACCAAGGCCAAGGGCACCGGATTGGGGCTGGCGGTGGTGAAGCGCATCGTCGAGTCGCACCAGGGCCGGGTCGCGCTGGAATCCCAGCCGGGCCAGGGCACCACCTTCCGGCTCTATCTCCCTCTGGACACCTCCGCCGCGGCGGTAAGCGAAGGCTGGTAACGCACTTGAAGCTCACGCGTCCGGGGCGCAAATCCCTTCGCGAGGAGCAGAAATGCACCGCCATGCCGCCGTCCTGGGAGTCCTTCTTTGTCTGAGCACCTTCACCGTCCAGGCCCAGGCGCCCACGGCTCCGGACGAGCCTCGGGTGCAGCTGAAGTTCGAGGGAGAGCTGGGCTTCCTGGACGTGCTGGCGCACAGCATCCGTCAGGGCAGCGACGGCACCCTGTTCCGCTACACGGACGACGGAGGGCAGGACAACCTCTACAACTTCATGCGGCTGTCGGCGGAGCTGACGTTGAAGGGCCGGCACTCGGTGGTGTTCCTCTACCAGCCGCTGGCCATTGACACGCAGGTGGTGCTCAAACGGGACGTGCGCATCGACGCGCTGGACTTCCCCGCGGGCACTCCGCTGGACGTGAGCTACAGCTTCCCCTTCTACCGGGCCAGCTATCTGTATGACCTGCTGTCCGGTCCGGACCGCGAGCTGTCCGTGGGCGTGTCGCTCCAACTGCGCAACGCGAACTATGTCTTCACCTCCGCGGACGGGACGCTGCGGCGGACCGCGCGGGACGTGGGGCCGGTGCCGCTGCTGAAGGTGCGCGGACGGTGGGGACTGGGCGGTGGCTGGTGGCTGGGCTTCGAGGCGGACGGCAGCTACGCGCCCACAGCCATCATCAACGGCGACAGTGACTCCAACACCACGGGCGCACTGCTGGACGCGTCCCTGCGCGGCGGCGTGCGAATCACCGACAAGGTGGATGCGTTCCTCAACCTGCGCTACCTCGGCGGCGGCGCGCGAGGCACATCGGATGACAACGAGGACGAGTTTGGCGACGGCTTCACCAGCAACTGGATTGATACCGCCACCATCAGCCTGGGCTTCAGCTACCGGCTGCCCTGGGGAAACTGACGCCCGCGGCTGGCTTCAGGCCAGCGCCCAAGCCAGCGCGAGCCCCAGGGCACACGCGCCCGCGCAGAGTCCCGCGACGAGCCAGGGACGACCACCGCGAAGCCATGTGCCGAAGTCCTCCTCGGCCTCTGGCACGGGCAGCGCATCATCCCCCGTGATGGCGCGCACCAACTCCTGACGACGGGCCTCCACCGCCGCGGCATCCACCGCTTGGGAGATGTCCACGCCGAAGCCCACCTGTGTCTCGCGGGTGGCTCGGCGCAACTGCGCGGCCTGGGGCGGCAAGGACGGGAGCGCCCTGGCGGGATTCACCTCCGTCACGGTGACATCCTCGGACGCGGTGGCACGGGCGCCCTGGCTTCGGCTGGTCTCCGCCCGTTCGAGCGCGACCATCAGCTTCGCCGCATCGACGGCTTCGGTGGCCGCCGCGTCTCCGCCCAGGCTGGCTCCGGAGTTCGCGGCCCCAGGGCCCACCGCGGACTTCGACGCCATGCCAGCGTCCGCCGCCATCCGGGCACGTTCGGGCTGAACGACCGTGGTCTCCTCGTCCGCATCGAGTGGCGCGCTTGCGACCGGGCCTCGCGATGGATGGACGACGGTGGCCTCCCCCTCCACATCGAGGTGTGCCCGTTCGCCGCCGGGAAGGCCCCGGCGCGCTCGCGAGGCTCCGCCCTCCACCACGGTCGTCTCGTCCTCCGTTCCGTACAGCGCGGTGACGCGAGGCGCATTGTCAGCGCGAGGCACCTCCGGCGCCCGTCCAGGAACCCCTCGCACCGTGACTTCAAGTTCATCCGCGTCATGCGCTGCCTTCGCTGGCGTGCCTCGCACGGAGGCATCAGGCGCGGCTGGGACATTCGCATCAGGCGGACGGGCCGACGGCGGCGCCTTCGAAGGCTCAGCGTCGCCACGCTCGGCCGGGACGTAGTCCTCGGGCGCGTCGATGCCTTCGTGCTCGAACGCGAGCGCGGTGGGCGGAGCGAGCACGGTGGCCAACGCGGGCTCGGTGAGTGCGCGGGAACGCGGCTCCCGCAGCAGCTCGCGGAGCACGAGTTCCTCCGCCTTCTTCTCGCGGGGGAACGCGGCCGCGATGAGGCGCGCGACATCCGCATCCCCCACGTTGGGCGCCAGCTTCGCCTTCATCCGCGCCAGCTCCGCGCCCATGGCGGCCGCGTCCGGGAAGCGATTGTCGGGCTCGGAGGCCAGCGCGCGCATCAGGAACGCATCCACGCTGGTAGGCACGCCCTGCCGGACGCTCCCCGCTGGTTCCCACTGGGGGTAGGCCGCGCGCCGCCACCGCTCCACCGGGTCGCCCCGCTGCGCCAGGGGCTTCCATGCGAACAACTCCCACAGCAGCGCGCCCACCGCGTACACGTCCGCGCGCCGGTCCACGAAGCGCTTCCGCGCCTGCTCCGGTGCCATGTACGTCAGGTTGCCAATCACCACCCGGGGCGCCGTCTGCTGCTCCTTCAGCGTGGACTGCGCCGCGCCGAAGTCGATGATTTTCACCTCGCCCGCGTAGCTGATGCAGACGTTCGCGGGAGACAAATCCCGGTGGACCAGGTGCAGCGGATTGCCGAACTCATCCGTCGCGTCGTGCGCGTAGGCCAGGCCCTCACAGAGCCGCTGCCCCAGGTGGAGCATGATGCCCAGCGGCAACGTCCGCCCGAGCTGCCGCAGCCGGTACGTCAGCCGGCTGAGCGTCTTGCCCTGCACGTACTCCATGGACAGGTAGAGCTGCCCTTCCACCTCGCCCATGGCGTACACGCGCGCGATGTTCGGATGGTGCAGCCGCACCACGACGCGGGCTTCATCCCGGAAGCGTCCGGCGAACTGCGGGCTCGCCATGAGCTGCGGGAGGACCTTCTTCACCACACAGGCACGACGAGGCGCCTCCTCACGCGCGAGGAACACCTCTCCCATCCCCCCGGCGCCGATGCGGCGCACGAGGGTATAGGGACCGAAGCGAACGGGCCCCTCGAGGGGCGCGGGCTCAACCGGTCTTGCCAAGCGAACGGAAGGCCTTTCTCGCCGCCGCGAGGACGTGCGCGACTTCCGGCTCGCCAATGGCCAGCGACACGAACGCCGCCTCGAACTGGCTGGGCGGCAGGTAGACGCCTTCGTTCAGCATGGCGTGGAAGAACTTCCCGAAGCGCGCCGTGTCCGCCTTCTTCGCGCTGGTGTAGTCGTAGACGGGCTCACCGGTGAAGAACACCGTGAGCATGCTGCCCACGCGGTTGACGGTGACGGGCACGTCCGCGGCCTTCGCCTCGGCGAGCAGGCCGACCTCCAACATGCGGCTGACCTCCTCCAGCCGCGCGTAGGTGCCGGGGGCCGCCAGGGCCTTGAGGCACGCCAGGCCCGCCGCCACCGCCACCGGGTTCCCCGACAGCGTGCCGGACTGGTACACCGGGCCCGCGGGAGCCACCTTCTCCATGATGTCGCGGCGGCCACCATACGCGCCCATCGGCATGCCCCCGCCAATCACCTTGGCCATGGTGGTGAGGTCCGGCTTGAGGCCGTACAGCTCCTGCGCGCCGCCTCGCGACAGCCGGAAGCCCGTCATGACCTCGTCCAGCACCAGCAGCACGCCGTGCTTCTGGCAGAGCGCCTGCAACCCTTCGAGGTAGCCCGGCTTGGGCACCAGCACGCCCATGTTGCCCACCACCGGCTCGATGATGGCGCAGGCGATGTCATGGCCATTCTCCGCGAAGATGCGCTCCACGGCGGCCAGGTCGTTGAAGGGCGCGGTGAGCGTGAGCTTCGCCAGCGCCGACGGCACGCCCGGAGAGTCCGGCAGGCCCAGCGTCTCCACGCCACTGCCCGCCTTCACCAGGAACGGGTCACCCGCGCCGTGGAAGCAGCCTTCGAACTTGAGGATGTGCTCGCGGCCGGTGAAGCCCCGCGCGACGCGGATGGCCGCCACCGTGGCCTCGGTGCCACTGGAGACCAGGCGCACCATCTCCACCGCGGGCATGGTGGCGCAGATGAGCTCCGCGAACTCCACCTCGTCCGCATGCGGCGCGCCATACGACGAGCCCCGGCGCGCGGCGTCGATGATGGCGTCCAAGATGGGCGGATACGCGTGGCCCAGGATGAGCGGTCCCCAGCTCCCCACGAGGTCGACGTAGCGGTTGCCGTCCACATCCGTGAGCCAGGCACCTGAGCCTTCACGGAAGAAGACAGGGTCGCCGCCAACGCCTCGGAAGGCGCGCACCGGGGAATTCACTCCGCCGGGGATGCGAGCCTGCGCGCGAGCGAAGAGAGCCTGACTGTGAGCGTGGTTCATGGCTCGTTCCATAACATGCGGCACGAGGCAGTCTGTGTCCCCACACGCCCGCTCCCATGCCCCCCGCTTCTTCGTGCCGTCGTCGACACATTATGGACAGTCTCAGGCAGTGCGGAAGAAACCGCCTTTCTTGTAAATCTGACTAAATTGGATGGTTTCAGCGACGCATCGTCCAGGGTTCGACACGCGCCATGCCCGCCGCCCCTCCCTTCAGCCAGGCCCTTCGCACACGAGTCCGAGCCTGGGCCCGCGCGCTCTGGCCGTTCCTCATGTGTGGCGTCCCTCCCGCGATGGCCGCCAAGCCGCCCCTCCAACGTCTTCCACGCCTCACCTGCCGCGCGGGCTATTTGGACTTCGAACAACGTCACGGGCTGCCGACGGTGCGAGCCGCCATCCAGCAGGCCCTGGCGCAGAACTACGCCGCCGCCCTCACCTTCCTCACCGAACGGATTCCGGAAGTCCTGGGTGAAGACGCCCAGGCCGCGCTTCAGGTGCTCGACTGGGCTGACACCGCACCGGCGCCCGAAGCCTCCGTGCTGCTGACGGGCCTGCGTGAAGCCTCCGCGGTGAGGGATGCACGGGTGGCCGAGCGGCTCCTCACGATGGCGGAACAGCACGCATCCATCGACCACCGCGCACAGGCGCTTCAGACACTGGAGACACAGGCGCGCTTCGGCGCCCCTGCGCAGGACCGGCTGATGGCGTTGGCCAGGAGCAGCACGGCCCCTCAGGGCGTGTCCCTGCTCGCGGTGAGAACCCTGGGCAGGGTGATGAAGAACGACTTCCAGGCAGGAGGCTCGGAGGAGCCCTACCTCACTCGACTCCTGACACTGGCGCGGGAGTCCGAGGACCATCACGTCCGCGCCCTGGCGGTGGAGCTGGCCGCATCCTTGTCCGTGCGACTGGAGGCGCGGGCCGTGGAGCAATTGGCCTGGGTGCTCGAGAATGACTCAGACGCCAACGTCCGGGAGCTTGCGGCCCTGGCGTTGTCCGATGGCCGCGACACGCGCGCGGTGCTGAATCACTTCAGCGCCGCGTTTCCTGGAGAGCAGCGCCTGTGCGTGCGCTGGGCGCTCCTGCGATACACGCTCCGGGCCGGTGGCGCCGAGGCCCTTCCCCAAGTGCGGGACTACTCGAAGCAGGACCGCCGATTCGCTCGAGACGTCGCCGACTTCCAGGCGCTCTACGACGCGGGACACGTGGACTTCGACCGGCTGTGGCTGAACAAGCGCGTGTATCACCAATGCCCTGAGGACGTGGAGGCCCTGACGCCATGAGGAATCCGCGTGGAAGGTTCGGCTGGGTCCTCCTCGCCGGGGCGTTGGGCGCAGCCGTGGTGGGCACACGCCTCTGGCGTGCTCCAGAAAGGAACACCGCCCCTGTCCTCGATGCCTCGACGCCGCCGGCCGCTGACGCCGGACATCCGACGCTCCCGCCTCTACCCGCCCATGCACAGCCGCTGAAGGAAGTGCCGTGCGAGTTCACCGCGCTCCTCGCGGAGTATCGCCAGGGCCACGCCTCACCGGCGTACCGGCGTTACGTGCGAGAACAACTCCGCGGGCTCGTGGAGTCCCTGTCCGAGGACGTGCATTGGCAGCACCTCAGCGAGGAGCAGGACGCTGACGTGCTGGCCTTGCTCTCCGACACCTGGGTGCTGCGCTACGCGCTGGAGGGCCAGGCCCGCATCCTGGAGCGGCTGGTGGACCGCGTAAGTGAGACACCCGACGCGCGCCTGCGTGCCGTGTTGATTCGTTCACTGCAACAGACGGGAGAGCCCTCCACCCAACTGTTGGGCATCCACGTCCTCAAGGGCCGAGACATCTACCGTGACTGGGTGACGGACGCAGCGCCCGAGGTCCGCGCGGCCGTGGTGGAGAACTTTCGGGAGGAAGCCGCTCGCAACGCCGGCCGCTACCGCGTGGTGGCGGAGCGTGCGGTGTCGCTGGCCTCCGTCGCGGAAGACCCGGCCACGGCAGCGGGACTCCTGGGCGCGTCTTCCATCGAAGCGGTGAGAGGACCGTCCGTGGCGCAGGTCCGCACGTTGCTCCAGTCAGCGCAGTCCCCCGTCGTGCGTGCCGCGGCTGCACGGGCCCTGGCGACCTCGCCCGTGGCAGAGCTCTCCGCGAGCCTCGATGCACTCGCCGCCCGCTACAGCGCCGAACCTGAGGCGAGCGTACGCGAGGCGCTGCTGGAATCCATCTCCCGGCTGGGCCTGAGCCGCGCCGTGCCCGTCCTCAAGCGGCTCCGTGACACGAACGCCGCGGCTCGAGACGAAGTGAATCCCTGGATTGCACTGCTCGCGGAGCATCCCCAGCGGTGGGAAATGCTCGATACCGCACGGCGACACTCTCGCCGATGAACGGGGGCATTTTGACCTGCACCCTGCTTCGGGACGCGTTAGCTACGCCGGCCACGGCCCGCGGGCCAACCACTCACCGAGGGAGCGACAGGCAATGCCCCAGACGAAGCTCGAAGCACGCAAGGCACTCGGAACCACCGGCCTTCAGGTATCCCCCCTATGCCTGGGAGGGAACGTCTTCGGTTGGACGGCCGACGAGGCGACCTCGTTCGCGGTGCTCGATGCCTTCGTCGACAACGGCGGCAACTTCATCGACACGGCGGACGTCTATTCGAGCTGGGTCCCCGGCAACCGCGGCGGCGAGTCGGAGACGCTCATTGGCAAGTGGATGAAGTCGCGCGGTGCTCGGGAGCGCGTCGTCATCGCCACCAAGGTGGGCTCGCAGACGGAGCTGGGGAAGGGCCTGGGCCGCGAGCACATCCAGCGCAGCGTGGAGGCCTCGCTGCGCCGGTTGCAGGTGGACGTCATCGACCTCTACTACGCGCACTACGAGGACCTGGACACGCCAGTGGAGGAAACGATGGCGGCCTTCGACGCGCTGGTGCGCGACGGCAAGGTCCGCGCACTGGGCACCAGCAACCACTCCCCGCAGCGGCTCACCGAGTCGCTGGAGGTGTCCCGCCGCAACAACCTCGCCCGGTACGCAGTGCTGCAACCGCACTACAACCTCGTCGAGCGCAAGAACTTCGAGTCTTCGCTCCGGGGCATCTGCGAACGGGAAGGGCTCGTGGTGGCGCCCTACTTCGCGTTGGCCTCGGGCTTCCTGACGGGCAAGTACCGCAAGGACCAGCCACCTCCGAAGTCGGCCCGCGCCGAAGGCGTGCTGAAGCAGTATGGAAACGCGCGCGGCTGGGCGGTGATTGATGCCCTCGACGCCGTGACGCGCCGGCATCCGGGAGCGAACTTCGCCCAGGTCGCGCTCGCGTGGCTCGCGGCTCAGCCCACCATCGTGGCGCCCATCTCGAGCGCGACGTCCGCCAGCCAGACGCAAGAACTGCTGGGGGCGTTCACGTTGCAACTGACGGAGGAGGACCTCCGCGCCCTGGACGTTGCGTCGTCCCGCGAGGCCTGAGAAGGCTCGAAGCCCATGAGCACGTTCACCGACTTCAAGACGGCCGACCTCTGTGATGCCCACGCGGGCACACCGCGGTTCCAGATTGCCGAGCCCGGGTTCCAGGACTACGGCGGCGTCCGGACCTTCGCGGGTCCCATCAGCACGGTGCGGGCGCCCGAGGACAACTCCCTCGTGCGCAAGGCCTTGGAGGAGCCCGGCCAGGGCCGGGTGCTGGTGGTGGACGGCGGAGGCAGCCGCCGCTGCGCGCTCGTGGGAGACCAGCTCGCGTTGCTCGCCCAGCAGAATGGCTGGGCGGGCGTGGTGGTGAATGGCTGCATCCGAGACGCCGAGGACGTGGGCCGCATGCGCATCGGCGTCAAGGCGCTGGGCACCCACCCGCTCAAGAGCCTCAAGCGCAACGAGGGACAACGTGACGTGGAGGTCCGCTTCGCCGGAGTCACCTTCCGCCCCGGCCACTACGTCTACGCGGACCTGGACGGCATCGTCACCTCCGAGTCGCCCCTGGGCTGACGCCAGGGGCCTCGGGCGGAAGTGCTGACACTACCCGCGTCGCCACCACTTCCGCCGCGCGGCCCTCACGTCGGACCAGTCCACCAGGCAGTCGTGCACGTTCTCCTGGCCGCGCTGGGCGTCGGGCATGTCCCCTGACTCCACGCGCGAAATCAGCTCCGGCAGCCGCTCGTAGAACGTGGGCGAGCGGTACTGGGGATGCAATGTCCACAGGCCCGGCGCCGCGCCCAGGAAGTCCAGCCGCCACAAGCCGCGACGCTTGAGCCTCCGGGTGACCAGATTCTCCGGCTCGCGGTACGGCGGATTGCCCGCGCGCAAGGCACGCAGCACGTGAATGGGTGGCGCCAGCTTCGCCTGCAGCGGGCCTACCCGGCGCACCAGTGCATCGCGGTCCACGAAGAAGGCCCGGCTGCTGAAGCGCCGGAAACGGAACGCGTGGGAGCCCTGTGCATCGGGCTCGTACCAGCGACTGTCTCCCGCAATCGTCCCGTCCGCGCGCGGCGGGCCCGACAAGGGACTGCAGCTCACCAACTCCTCGCGTGACGCGAGCTGCGCGGCCGCCTCCGCCATCCAGGCGCGCGACGCTCCGCCGATGAGCATGTCCGCATCCAGGTGCATCACCTGCGGGTGCTTCGCCGCCGCGAGCCCGAAGAAGTAGGAATGGAAGGGCCCACCGCGCGAGTCCTTCATGGGCAGCCGGGAGCCTCCGAAGAACTGCTCGGAGAGTGCCTTCGTGACGGCGGGGGAATAGTCCACCTCCACCAGCCGGATGCGCGGATCCGCCGAGGACAGCTCCGACAGCAGCGCGTCCATCTTCGGCTTTCGCTCCAGCCACGCACCCGCGAAGCGGCTGCCCTGGCTGCGGTGCAGGTCCAGCACGAGCAGCACCTCCTGCACGGAGGGCCCGAGCTGGCGCAACTGATGCGGAAGGATGAGGCGCGCGTGCGGATAGTCCGTGGGCGCGAGGTTGATTTGCAGGGTGACCGGGCTCACGGAGTGTCCAGCAAGAGGGTGGTCGCGTCATCCATGACGGAGTGGCCCTCACTTGCCATACCCACGGTGCACCAGACAACTGAAGGAGGAGTGGTCCTGGCAGGAGTCGAACCTGCGGCCGGTCGGTGCGCAAACCCAGCAGAGTCGCGCCCTTACCTCGCATCCGCTCGGAGAACCTCGGATTCGACTCCCGTTCAGGCCCCCGACGTCCCGCCATGTTCCAGCGCGTTCCGCAGGGTCATGCGACATACGTGCAACATGGAGGGGGGCTGATGGGGACGTTCTTCAGCCCGCGTAGAGAGGGACCGAGTTGCGATGGCTCGGCCCCTCTTGTTCCTGCGGTTGGGGCTAACGAGTGTGGCCGTAGCGCGCGAGCCTGACGGGTATTCAGCGCCCCCCTCACCAGCTTGCGAGGCCACCACTGCTGGTCACGCTTCTTCGTCGGGGAGGAGCGTCAGAAGCAGCTCGTCATCGGGACCGAGCGGACGCCAGCCGATAGGCGGAGGATTGGCGAGAAGAGCATTCCCTGCTCGGTCAACCCGCTCCCTGTGGGTTAGCGGGGTGTAGGCGAACCAGGACCCGAGCCCCATCGCAGCTTCGACACGGGATGCATCGTCCAACACGTCCGGCCAGCCATTAGGGAACCTCTCGGCCAGCTCGCGCACGAGGACGTCACGAACCAAGCGCGTGACCTGCTTGCGCTGCTCCGCCTCGAACATCAAGCCACTTAGAATCTGTACGGCAGCAACGTCGCTGCCCAGCTCGTCGGCCAGGACGTACAGCGGAACGGCAGGGCGCGCTTCAGCAAAAGCGGTCAGTGAGTCGTAACCTCGCTCGCGGACCCGTTCGTACAGGCGTGCCTTGATGTCGCCCCGCCAAGCTTCTCCGCCGCTCATCGCCCCCTCCCAGGGGTGAACTCCATAGGGATTCGATAGTCCCGCATATGCCTCGCGACCTCCTTCAAAATCCCATCCCGCGTCAACATCCGGCCAGCTCTCGTCTCAGCCTGGAGTAACGCATCCATGATCATTCGGTTCCACTCCCCGGGCCACATGCGCCCCAGCTTCCAGTTCCCTCCTCCGTGAATCGCCTCGTGGTGCGCCTGTTCCAGTCGAACGCAGAACTGGTCGATGTCCATGTCACCCTTGAAGCCGCGCCGCTCGAACCACTCCCGGTGCTCTTTCGGTAGGACGTGATGCTTCGGTGCGCTGGACATGCCCGCACCTGCTCTACCCGTCACCCGCATACCGCGCACCTCCGGGCTGTCCCCCAGCGCCTCGCGCACGCCTTCGGGCAAGTCCTGGTGAGCCTGGGCCATCATCACCTGCCCACCGTGGATACGAACCGCCGCGCTGACTGCGGGGAGGGAGATGACGCCCGCCTGCACCAGCCTTCGCATCATCTCCACCCACTCAGCCGAGACGACGAGCCGAGAGCCCGCCATGACGCCCCCTGAACTCATGACGAGCCCCATTCCGAGCGTCGTGGAGGCTGCTGGGGGTGGCCGTGGGAGCGACATGTTCAGCGTGGAAATCAGGGCGAGCAACTCCATCACCTGCGCCGCCACCATGACCTTGCCGCCCACTTCCATGGCCGTGCGCGCCTCCCGGCGAATCGTGTCGAACTCGTGGGTCAGCTCCCCCATCAGCACGGGCATAGCGGTCGCCGCCGCCTCGATCCGCTCTGAGTCCCCCGATGAAAGGTCCGCCAGCGTCGGAGTCAGCTTGTTTTGAACTCGATGCAGGTCCGCGAACAGCTTCTCGGAGCCGCACATCGGGCAGTCGCGGAGCAAAGCATCAGCGAGTTGAAGGAAGTCCACCCACGTAGCCAGCAGCAGGGTTCCGAACATCGCGGCCTGGAGCCGGGGCCCTGTCATCTGGAGGATGCCCAGCTCCATTCCTGAATCCCCGACCTCCGACGCCGCTCCCGCCAGCGCCGTGGCACTCCCCAGCGTTCCTCGGAGCCACGTCAGTTGCTTGGAGCCGTGGTCGAGATAGCGCGTGAACACCCCATCGAGTCCCCGGCTACCAAGAGAGGAAGGACGCGACGCAAGTCGAGCGCGCGTAGTTTCGATGCCCTCCAGGGAGCGCTTCACCTCGGCAATGGCGTCGAGGGTTGCCTGGCGCACGGCTGCGGCGCTCTGCACCCCACCTCCGACAGCTACGGACGCGGTGCCAGTTGCGTCGTGTCGTGGGCTCAAATTCCGCCACAGCCGTTGCTGGGCTTCGGGCCCGGAGATTGAGAATGGAGAAGCGTCCGACACACGTGGAGGCTCATCGTTTGGCGTGTGCTCCCACGCGGGGGACGGGGCCAAGCGAGGCGCGTTGTGCAGCGTTCCGCCAAGCCCGGAGGCATGCGCCATCGAAGCGCCCCCCGTGGCCAACACCGCCACAACTACCAGCAAGGCGTTAGCGCGCATTGTCCACCCCCAGGCCCACCGACGCGAAGGCTCCCGGACGCAGCGCCCCTTCCGCCGTGGGGAAGAGCAGCGAGCCTCCCGTCCCCATCGCGTAGAGCTTCCCGCCCAGGAATCGCCAGCGCACTTCCGCCGCCCCCAGGTAGCGCGCTCCGGGTTGCCCCATGCCCACGCCCAGGCCCTTCAACGCCACTTCCAGGCTGCGCTCGAAGAGTTGCACCGCCACGCGCCCGTCCACGTCGAAGCGCCCCCAGGAGAACGCCTCCGCGCCTAGCGACAGCTTCAGGTGCTTGTTGAGGCCCCCGTAGCTGATTGCGTCCCAGCCCACTTCGGCCTCACCGAATGCGGAGTAGCCGTCCGGGAAGCCAGCATTCGCGAGTGGTACGCCCGCCGTGCCCGCAGCCTGGAAGCGCGCCAGCTCGTGGTCCGCTCCGAAGAAGCCTTGCCGGAAGCCGCCTTGCTGGCGCCGCGCCTCCAGCCGCAACCTCAGGCGGAGCGTCTCCGTCTGCGTGTCCAGCCCCGCGCCCGCGACAGCCCCCCATGCGCCGCCCTCGCCAGGACGTCCGCCCCAGCCCGCCACCACGTGGACCTCGTAGTCAGGCCGCAACAACACCCCCGCCGTTGCGTCCAGGTGCGCCAGCGTCACCGAGGCCGCGTGTCCACCTGCCCGACCCCAGTCATGCACGGCGGACACCGCGAGTGTGTAACGGCCGCGCTGCTTGGGCTGGCCAAAGAGGATGTGCTCCATGTCCAGGGCCACCTCCGCGCCCATCAGCCGCGCGCCCAGCACGTCCGAGGCGAAGGCTTCCGTGTAGAGGGGACCAACCTCGGCGGTGAAGATGCCCCCAGCCGGGTGGTAGTCGGGATTCGTGCGGTTGGAGTAACGGCGGACGAGATGCCCGGAGAGGAGCCGGTGTTCCTCCAGGGGCCCAAACCAGATGCCCACGGGAGCGTTGTCCGAGCCGAACTTGAGGCCACGGACGAGCTGCCCCCAGTCCGAGAGGGAGTCCCAGTCCTCTCGCCGCACAATCCCCGCGCCCTCACCACCGCCCCACATACGGAAGCGAACGGGAGCCCCCACGTTGACGCCGAACTCGGGGCCACCGTCGATGATGAAGGTGGGCTCCACCTGGATGAAGCCGTCATCATCACCAGCGCCCGCGCGAGGGAGCAGCGCGAACGTCGTCGCTTCCAGGCGCGTCAGGTAGTGCCACTTGCGCGCGGGAGGTGCAGACGGGGCGGTGGAGGCTTCTTCCTCTGGAGCAGGAGGCTCCGAAGCCCATCCCTTCATCGGTAACAGCAACAGCAGCAGCGCGGCCAGACAGCTTTGCTTCCTGTGCATACACGCCTCCTGTGCGTGCCCCGGAATGAGGCACGAGAAACACACGTCTCCCGGTCGGCTCCTCGACTTGCGCCGGGCCAGTGGTGAATCAGCAGTGGTGAGAGGGATTGAGGGCTGCCGTTAAACGGTCGGCTGCTTCGTCAACGCGCGACGGGGGCCTGCGCCGGGCTCCGTTGGCACTTCGTCCGGGTGGAGAGCGCCCACCGATGCGCGACGCACGCCCCCACGGGGTGACGGCGCTTCCGTCGTGGGCTCGTAGCCGCCCCGCTCCGTGGTGACAGGGGGCGTGATGCCTCCCTCATCGCTGGGCACCTCGAAGTCCCAGAGTCCTTCACTGGCGTCCGCGAGCGCCCGCTGAATCTCTGTGAGCGCATCCTCGCGCGCGTAGGGCCCCAGCCGCGCTAACTGAACTCGCAAGATGACCTCCAGCTCAGCAGCCGTCCCGAAGCGTTCAGCGGGGCTTCTACGCAGCATCGTGTGGAGGATGTCCCGAAGGGGAATGGAGAGCCCTCGCGCGGCCTGCTCGACGTCGTCGGAGCGGAAGGCCATGGCGCACCAGATGGCGTCTTCCGCGAACTCCGGCAGCTCTGTCACCACGGACGCGACGGAGGCGGAGAACGCCCTCTCCCGCTCCGACTTCGACATCCGCGATTCCACCTCCTCAATGCGGACATGGCCCGGGTCGTAGAGATGTCGCCCCGTCGCGAACTCCAGCAGCGTCAGCCCCAGGGAGAACACGTCGGCCCGCGCGTCCACCACTTCGCCCAGCAGCATCTCCGGTGCCGAGTAGAGGACTTCACCTTGGGGGCGCGGCAGGGACGTGGCCAGCCGCCCCGAGAGGCGAGAGAGGGCCACGCCAAAATCCGTCAGCCAAACCTCACCGTGGGGCCCCACGCGGATTCGAGCGGGATTCACATCACGGTTGACGATGCCAAGAGGAAAACCCGCGTCGTCCGTGCGCTCGTGCGCATAGGCCA
The DNA here is from genome assembly GCF_006547355.1 of Myxococcus sp. AB036A. NCBI lineage: Bacteria > Pseudomonadati > Myxococcota > Myxococcia > Myxococcales > Myxococcaceae > Myxococcus > Myxococcus sp. AB036A. The sequence continues at coordinate 26,050 of NZ_VHLC01000020.1, forward strand.
GCGCCGCCGCGACCTCCGCGCCCACGTAGAGGATGAACGCCTCGGAGAAGTAGCGCCCGCGCGCCTGGGCGACGGCCAGCAGCGTGTTGAGAGACAGCCCCTCCACATGCTCCATCGCCACGCACAGGCCCTGCGGGATTTCATGGAGGCCATGGACGCGGGCGATGCGCGGGTGACGCAGGTACTGCGCCAGCCGCACCTCTTCTTCCAGTCGAGCGCGAGCGCGATGGTGCTTCTCCGTCACCTCCGAGGACTTCGGCACCGGCAAGCACTTGAGCACCACGCAGTCACCGAGGCCCTTGGGCGTGCGGGTCCGCGCGAGGAGGATTCGCTCACCCACGCGCCCCTCCCCCAAGTCCCGGAAGAACTCGTAGGAGGTGTCGCCGTTGGTGAATAGGACAGCGCTCCCGGCAGGCCGAGAGTCAGACGGATTGGACATGGGCAGGAAGCTCCGAGTGCCCGCGCGAGAGGGATTCGCGCAAAGGCAAACTCAAGGTACTGCCAGCCCATTCCGAGTTGAACGACGTGTCAGGTCTAAAAAGATGGAAATCTCATTCACTCCAAGTGAACAGAGATAGGTCGAATTTGCAAAGTTCCTTTACGTTTCCCGAGGAAAACTAGGGCCAACGCTCGACGGCATACGCGGGGAGACTTCGCCCCACCACCGCAGCCCCTGGCTTGGACCAGTCCTCCTTCTCTACGTACCCACGCTTTCCCAGAACGATGCACACAGGAACTGCGCGCCCATCGGAGAGATGAGCCTCCGTGTAGCGGCCCACGAGGTACTCCCCGCCCGTCCACAAGTAGCCCGACAGCCGCGTGCCCTCTGGCAATCCGCGCACGTTGCTGATGTTCACCACGCCGGTAACTGGGCCGTCAGCATAGGAGCCCGGTTCACCGATGTCGCCGGGTTGGCGAATGTCCAGGGTCAACATCACCCTGTCCCCGACCTCCAAGCGAAGCCCTCTCTTGTTCGCCCAGTTGAACATGGCGTCGCGTGCCTCCGAAGGGCAGGCGCCGGGCTCGGGACGTACTTGGGCACCAGGGCAGCCCATGGACAGCGCGGCGACAGCGGTCGCACCCGCGCACGTCTTGAGGAACCCCGCCCACGGAGAGGGGGGCCAGCTCGGACGGGAGGCCAGGGCCTTTGGCTTCCTGGCGGTGGACTCGGCGAGAGGGGACATCGGAACGGGAGCGCGCTTCACGGGAGGGCTTTCTTTCTCGACAGGTACGGGAGCGGGCAAAGCTACCCCAGGGGACGACACAGGGGGTGTAGGAGGGACGGAGGAGGCCACCGACTCAACGACGCCAGCATCCGTTGATGGGAGCGGCGCGGGGGGCTCCACAAGCCGCTGGGCCTGCTGTGCTGGGGCCGTGGGGCGTAGAGCCACGTAGCCCACCAGCGAGGCCACAACGAGCGCCAGGAATGCCACAGCGCCCGCCACGCGTCGCCCAGGGGCACGCTTCGGCGTTGATGGCGGTGCTTCGTCCTGGGGCACGTCGTTATGCGCCACCTCCAGGGCAAGCGGAAGGCGGGGCGTGGGGACATGCAACGTCGCGGTCCACACCTCCCCCTCTTCGTGTAGCAGCGCGTCCAACTCGCGCCGCATGACCTCAGCGGAAGGAGCGCGCTTCTCGGGGTGGCGCTCGATGAAGTGCATGGCCGCCGCGCTCAAGGACACAGGCACGCGCGGATTCAGTGCGTGCGGCGCGGGGGGAGGCCACTGGGCGCCCACCAGGACGCGGGGCGTTTCGCTCAAAGGCTGGGGATTGGTCAGCACGTCATAGAGGCAGACTCCCAGCGCGTACACGTCGTCGGTCGCCTTGAACTCGTAACGCGCGTCCTGCTCATCTCCGTGCTCGCGAAGGAATCGTGTCGCCTCGGGAGAGCGATAGCGCCGGGTGCCAGGTGGCAAGGGCGTGTCCGTCAGCTCCGGGGCCAGCGTGTAATCCCCCACGCTGAAATCCAGGATGAAGGGCTCACCATCCGTGGCGCGCACGAGGATGTTCCCCAGCTTCAAGTCGCGGTGAAAGACGCCACGCGAATGCAGGTGGGCGAGAGCGCCCGAAAGCTTGCCGAACACCCGGGCCACCTCATGCGCCGTGGGGTGCGTCTTCTCCACCCACTCCCCCAGCGTGTAGCCCTCCACGTAGTCCAGGACGATGTAGAGCCACCCCTGGGTTGGGTGCTGCCAGCGTCCGTGGGCGTGGACCTCCACGACATTGGAGTGTCCACTCACCTGGGACAGGCAGACCATCTCCCGCAGCAGCCGCGCGTCGGCCTGTTCGGCGTCTCCACTACTGGCCCGGTGCATGGCCATCTTCATCGCGAAGTGGTGGCCCTCCTTCTCCACGAGGTAGACGGCACCAAAGCTCCCCGCGCCCAGCGGCTTCACGACGCGCCAGCCGTCCACCGTCTGCCCAGGTTGCAGGTGTGCCGGACTCAACCCGATCAACATGGAAGGCGGTTCTAGAACGGGAGTCGAGGAATGAGAAGGCGGCGCCCCCCGTCGTTGTCGCGCAGCTCCAACCGGAGCGCCGCGCCTTCCGGCCAGTTGGGCGCCCCAGTCTCCACCACCACAAGGGCTGTCCCACCCGGTTCGATCCGAGGTTCCTTCATGCGCACCGCGAGCACGTTGATGCGTTCACCGTTCGCAGCCACGGTGAGCCGTGCCTCCACGGGAGTCCAAGGGTGAGAGCCAATGTTGCGGACCCATAGGGACACAGCTCCCCACCCACTTGATCGGTACGTCACAACATCCCGCGAGACCAAATCCCCCCCTCCCTGCGACAGCAACCTCTCAGGGCTTCCGGCTTTGAATCCTCGATCGTTCAGCAACCCCGCGAGGATCATCCCGGCAGGGCCACTGGCCACGTTCCGGGCCCGGAGCGCTTCCAACTCGGCATCCTTGGCCGCACAGGTGGCACGCACCTCGTCCAGTTCGGCCTGAATCGCTTCCGCCGTGAGTGGGAGGCGCGACACCATCACCTGCGCGTCGACCTCGGAGGGGTGCGTGACCAGCGAGAGCACGACGCGGGCAGGGGCGGCCCCATCCGCGAACGGAATGGTCAGCTCCACGCCTCGCCCGGGGCCCAGCTCCATCGCGGGCTTGAGCAAGATGACTCGTGACGTGACCTCGAACAGCGCGAGTCGCCCCCCAGGGTCCCCAAGTACCACCGCATCACGGTCCACAGGGGAGTCGAACTCCAACGCGGTGAGGTAGCCCGGCGCGACGTGAAGCGCCACGGGGTTGCCAGCCGTGGCCGCCGAGAGCGCCACCCGCCGCCGCTTCAGCTCCCGCCCACGGAGGGCATCCTGGGGCTGTGCCGCAGCCGTCAGGCCCACCAGGAGCACGAGGGGCAGGGCAAGCCGGGCAAGTGACGAGAACACGCGCGGACGACCTCCAGGGGGCATGGCAGGACCGTACCAGGATGAGCGCGGCTTCCAGCCCTTCTCCGTTTGTCCTGGCACGAAGGAGGCTGCGGTTTTTCTCTAAACCTATGCCCCGCGCCCCTCAAAACTCCCCTCGGCGCACGCGGTCCCCATGCGGCATGTGTTCAGGAAGTTCCGGAACCACCGCGCCACGCTGAACACATCGCGGCAAGGGAGCCTCGCGATTTTCTGCGGGATTTTCTCAGCGTGTACCACCTCCAAGCACGGTCCTGAGTGGCCACCCATCGGAAATCCGAGGCGGGGGGCCTTCCGCAGGTCACCCGAGCCGCCCACGGAATCCGCACGCATTTAGCTGAGGCCACCCCCAGTCAGTCGTGGCCGAAAAATGGCCCGGCAATGGTCGCGTGGGCCACCCGCAAAAGCCGCACGCATTTACCGGGGGCAGGACATCGCTAGAGGAGTCCAACGCGTGATTGAACAGGTTGAGCAGTACCGCCCCCGCATCGTCGCAGCACTCACCGACGCAGGTCCCCACGGGCGTACCGTGAAGGAGCTGTGCGGCGCGCTTGGAGCGGGAGAGCAGGCCATCCGGCGCAGTCTCGCGGTGCTCGTCGCGGCTGGCGTGGTGCGCGAGTTCTCCAAGTACCAGCCCGGCGTTCGCGGCGCGGTGCCTCGGGCCTACAGCCTTGTCGGAAAGGGCGAATGAGCGCGCGCTGTCCCCAACCCCACCGAGGCCATGACGCTGTGACTGACGGACGATGGTCCCCTCTCCCTCTTCTTCTTTCTTCTCTTAGGAATGAGAGGTCTCAGTCACTCCGTCACCTACAGAGTGAAAAAGGCCATGACGGAGCTGTGACGGAACACCCAGCGCCCGAGCGTCCGTCACACCCCGGCGAAGTGGCTCCGCTCCCCGAGCAACACCGCGCCGTCGTCGTGCCTCCATCGAGTTCCCCAGCGTCGTGCCCCATGACTTGGACTCTCTGCATCACCCCCTCGCGCTTCCAACCAGACCAACTCTCCGTCCGGGAGTTCTCGTCCATCGATGGCCTCATGTCGGAGTTCTTCGAGGACGCCCTGGACCCAACGCTTCGTACTGAGAAGGACGGTCACGCAGTCATCCCCGCCAAGCCTCTCTCACCTCGCGCCAATGGGCTCTACGAGGGCAAGGGCGGCGACCCCACACCCACACCGTACAGGCGCAATGCGAACTTCTCGCACGTCGCCCTGGCCGTCGTGGACTTCGACTGCGAGGAGCTGGCCGCGTTGGACGCATGGCTCGCAAGCCTTCGCCAGCGTGGCCTCTGGTTCCTCGCATACCCGACCCATTCCTACGGGCATCCCATCAAGCCCATCCGCTACCGCGTCGTCCTCCCGTTCAGTGAGCCCGTCGCGGTTGGCTCGCCCAGCCGGTGGGCCGACAGCCTCTGGCCGCGCCTCATGGACTACTTGGGACTCACGGCGCAGGCGACAGCCGCGTTGAAGGCGGATGCGTCCTGCAAGGACGTGGCGCGCCTCTACTACCTTCCAAGCTGGAACCCCGCGAACACCACCCCGCGCCCGACTCCCGAGCATCACCGAGGCCAACCGCTCGACGTGGAAGCGCTGTTTGGCCCCCTGCTGCGCCAGCCGTTTGCCCGCTACGTCGAGCGCCCCGGCATGCAGCAGGTCACCGGAGCGGCCTCCGTGGACCTCCAGGCCATTCGGAAGCGTCTGAGCCGCTTCAAACGGAAGGACTACTGCCAGGTCATCGAGCAGATGGATGCGGGCGAGGTGCTCATGCTCGACGGCCAGCGCCACCTTGCCATCAACCGGCTGACGGAGATGCTCGCCAGGGTTGCAGCACCGGAAGAAAGCTCGGAGAGCCTGCTCGCCATCGCCCAGCGCTCACTCGATGCGCTCGGCAAGCTGGAGCCCTCCCGCGACGTCTGGGGGGAGGCGCTTCGAGGGCTGGACGGCGCACGCGCCAAGCTCCAGCAGTGGGACCTTCAGCAGAAGGCCAATCGCGAGGCGAAAGACGCCAAGTGGCGAAGAACCGTCCTGCTCGCCGCCACCTCCAACCACCGAACTGGGAGCGCCTCATGACTCCGAACTTCCCTCCCGAAAATGAGGCCGCCACGGACGCCGACCGAGAAGCGGCACGCGCGGAGATTGCGAGCCTTCCCCTGGTGAAGGTCGTCCCCCTGGAGCGCTACCTGTCGCGCCGACCGGGTGGCCGCTCCTTCAGCTCGGACTTCCTCACCCAGAAGGCCGCCGAGGACTACTTGATACTGCGCCAGCTTCTCCCCCCACGCGACGCGTGGCCGAGAGGTGCCAGCCCCTTGGCCGTAGGACCCAACGTGCCGCAGATCTGCGTCGGAGTCATGGGGCTCGAATGCCGCCCCAACGCCCCCGAGCTGTTGCCGCGCGAGGACGAAACGCTCCTGGTCAACACCTGGGAGGCGCCTACGCTCACCCCTGCGCCGGGGGACTGGAGCGACGTGCGCCGCGTCCTTCTCTGGCTCGCGGAGGATGAAGCCGGGCTCGATTGGCTCCTGAACTGGATTGCGTTCAAGGTCCAAAACCCGGGCTCCAAGCCGGGAACTGCGGTTCTGCTCCAGGGGCCCCCGGGCACCGGAAAGAACGTGCTCTATCGCATCCTGGCGCACGTACTCGGCCACGCGAACTGCGTCCAGATTGGGGAGGACGACCTCGCCAAGCCCTATAACCACCACTACGCCACGAAGCTGTTGGTCTTCGCCAACGAGCTGCTCGACAACCACAAGCGCGGTGGGGCACTGGGCGACGGGCTCAAGGCGACCATCACCGATGGTGAGGTGTTCCTGGAGAGCAAGGGCGTTGCCCGGACTCCAGCGGTCAACCGCGTCGCGCTCATCGCGGCGACCAACCGCTCCAAGCCCATCGAACTGGAGGAGAGCGACCGGCGATGGACAGTCTTCCACAACAGGACGAAGCCCGCTGAGTACCAACACCCGGACCTGGGACTGTCCCACCGCGATTTCTTGGAGTCGCTCCATGCTCCGGGAACAGATGACGCCTTCACACGAGAGTTCATGCGGCAGGTGGCCGCCTTCGCCTACGAGATGAGCACCCGCGCGGTGGACATGAAGCGCGTCCGCAGACCGCACACGAATGCATCCCGCGATGAACTCCAGCAGCTCAGCGAGCCCGTGACGGAGCAATTCCTCCGCGAACTCAGCGAGAGCCCCGAGCCAGACCGACAGCTCTACAATTGGGCGACACACGTCTCCAACTTCGCCTCGATTTGGACCACGAGCACGGGGCCCCGAGTCGGAAAGACTCAAGCGCTCACAAATGACGCCCTCTTCGTGGCCATGGTGGGGTTCTGCAAGTCCACCGGACAGAAGCACGCACCACAGAAACGGACCTGCCTGGCCGCGTTGAAGGCAGCGGGTTGGGTTGAGCACCGCGACAACAAGGCGCGGGGCTGGCTTCCGCCATGGCACGTGAACGGGAGCAATGCCCCTTCGAGCCACGACGCGAAGGTCGTTCCGTTCCCCTCGCCGAACTCCATCCCGCAATCAACCTCGAATGCCCATCCCCACGTTGCGCGCCCGCGCTCCCTGCGGGACCGACTGCTGGGGAAACCTTCATGAGCCACAGCACTTGTCGGAACGGGCCCGCGCACGCTGCGGAGGCCCCCACTCCAAAGGTTCCCGACTTCCTCACCGTGGAAGAAGCCGCAGCACTCCTGCGCGTGAATCGGAAGACGCTCTATGAGTCCATCCGGCTCGGACAACTCCCAGGGGTTGTCCGCATCGGGAAAGCAGTCCGCATCCGCCGCGCAGCATTGGTAGAATGCCCGACAGGTAAGGGCCGTGATTCTGCGCTCGGGAGTCAACGATGAGCGTCAGGTTGCGGAAGTGGACGACGAAGGAAGGAAAGTCTGAGGAGGCGTGGCAAGTGGACTTCGTGTTTCAGCACGCGGACGGACGGAAGCAGCGAGTCGTAAAGGTCTCGCCCGTTCAGACCCGTCGGGGTGCCGAACAATACGAACGCGAGCTGCGCAACGCCCTGCTCAACGGGACTTTCGGAAAGGAGATGCAGAAGGAGGAAAGCTGCGCGCTCACGTTGGCGAAGTTCGCACCGCGCTTCCTCACCTACAGCGAGAACAACAACAAGCACTCCAGCGTCACGCACAAGCAACAGGTCCTGAGGGACCACCTCACCCCCTTCTTCGGTGAGATGCCTCTGAACAGCATCGGATTGGCGGAGATCGAAGACTTCAAGTCCCTGATGCGGAAGAAGAAGTCGGCGTCACGCGTCCGGAAGGAGACCGCTTCACGGTCAGCGGTTCGCAAGCGCAAGGGAGACGGCCCTAAAGCGTTGAGCTTGAAGACCATCAACAACGTCCTCACGGTGCTCAGCAAGCTGCTGCGCGTCGCCGTGGAGCAAGAGGTGATTCCGCAGGCTCCACGCGTGCAGCTCTTCAGGAACCTCCCCAAGCCGTCCTTCGACTTCCTCACGTTCGAGGAGGCCGAGCGGCTGGTCTCCATGGCCGAGCCGGAGTGGAGGCCGGTGCTGCTGGTGGCCATCAAGACGGGCCTGCGGCAAGGGGAGCTTATCGGGCTCCAGTGGCCTGACGTGGACTTGAAGCGCGGTCTTCTCCACGTGCGCCGGGCCATCTGGCGTGGCGTGACCGACGTGCCCAAGGGAGGCCGCGAGCGAACGGTGGAGCTGCCCTCCTCTGCGGTGGACGCGCTGAAGGAGCATCGACACCTTCGAGGGCTCTACGTGTTCTGCCAGGAAGATGGGAAGCCGCTCACGCCGGGCAAGATGGACCTGCCTCTCGTGCGCTCACTCCGCCGAGCCAACATCACGCGAGAGGAAGGCATCATCGGCTGGCATGACCTGCGCCACACCTACGGGAGTCACCTCGCGATGAGGGGCGTTCCCCTGAAGGTCATCCAAGAGCTGATGGGGCACGCCACCATCGACATGACGGAGCGGTATGCCCACCTCAGTCCCGACACGCGTCGTCACGCGGTGCGAGTGCTGGACCTCCCGCTTGCGCCCGCGTGCGACATACGTGCGACACAGGCGGAGGCCGTGGCCAACCATGCGTAATGACTGAGTAGAAAAGTGGTCCTGGCAGGAGTCGAACCTGCGGCCTCTCGGTCCGCAACCGAGTGCTCTATCCTCTGAGCTACAAGACCGGAACTGCGACTGCGAGAGCGCCCCAGCCACTGGGCGCGGTGTCAGAAGGAAGCGATGCCGTCGAACAGGTCTTCCGGCTCGGACTCGATGGGGAGGGGATTCATGGGCGTCACCTCGGGGATGAGCGCTCCGACAGGGAATCGAACCCTGTTCACACGGTAGACGGCCGTGCTGCGATTCCAATCGCATCCCGGAGCAGTGGGGTTGACCCGGAAAAGAAAGAGGCCGGGTCCCCTCGGGGAGCCCGGCCTCTGGCCTGCCATGCCCTGTCCTTCGACGGGCACGGTGGGTCAGAACCCAGGCGGGAGATCTCGACGGGAGGTCGCCCCCCGCTTGGAATCACGAGCGGTGGCCCGGCCAGCGAGCGCGAGCGCATCGATGCCGATGACAGTATCGTTCAGGGTGTCGGGATTCATCGGGCTCGTCAGGTTCGCCGTCTTCATGGCCACCGCTCCTTTCATGGGAAATGGACGCAATGGCCGCACAGGGCCTGACAGGCTGTGCACGGGCTGAAGACAGGGACGCGATGGTGGAGGACGCACAGCAGCAGGGCTACACCCAGTGGGCACCGCCTATCGAGATGGCGGATGCGGTGGACGCGTTCTGGCAGTTCTGGGTGCCCCGAAAGCCCCACGACGTCCCCTTCCCCCGGCAGCACCGGGTCCTTCCGGATGGCTGCACCGACCTCATCTTCGGATTCCAACACGCCCCAGGCCCGGTGTGGCTGGCCGCCCCCCGGCTGGCCGTCGTCGGCCCCATGAAGCGATTCATCCTCGTCGACCTCGAGCCCGGCGGGGTGAGCCTGGGCGTCAGGCTCCGTCCTGGCTGGGCGCAGGCCCTGCTGGGTGTCAGTCCGCGTGAACTCTGCGGACTCAACGTCTCCGCCCAGGATTGCTCGCCCGCCCTCATCCAGGTTCAGCGGCGAATGGAAGACTGCGCCTCGCCCGCCCAGGCCATGGCCCTGCTCCAGCGCACCATCGCCCGACGCTGGGCTTCGTTCCGGAGCATGGCGAAGCCGCGCGCCGTCCAGGCCCTGGGACATCTCCAAGCCTCGTCGGGGCAGGTGCGCATGGCCGCGCTCGCTCGCGAGCTGGGTGTGAGTGAGCGCACCCTGCACCGGGACATCCTGGACGAAGCCGGCGTACCGCCGAAGCTGCTCGCGCGAGTGCTGCGCTTCCAGCGGGCGGTGTCCCTGCTGCGCTCCCGTGAGGGCACGGACCTGTGTGACATCGCGCTCGAATGCGGCTACGCCGACCAGGCGCATCTGTCACGAGACGTGCGGGAACTGGCCGGCGTGTCACCCACCGCACTCGTGGGTTGAGCGCTGTCCGATTCCTTCAAGACAGGCCCGTGCCATCCGTGTGACGACGCACTCACACAGACGTCCCACTGACCAACAGGAGTCCGCCATGAAGCTCGGCTACATCATCCTCTACGTACCGGACGTGAGCGGCGCCATCGCCTTCTACGAGAAGGCCTTCGGACTGGCGCGCCGCTTCATCCACGAGAGCGGTGGCTACGCGGAGATGGAGACAGGCACCACCGCCCTGGCCTTCGTCGAGGAAGGCGCGGCGAAGGAGCATGGCTTCACCGTGCGCCATCTACGGCCGAAGGAAGACGCCGCGGCCATCGAACTGGCGCTCGTCACTCCCGACGTGGCCACCGCGTACACACGTGCCGTGGAGGCGGGCGCCGAGGCGACGCAACCTCCCAAGCAGAAGCCCTGGGGACAGACGGTGGCCTACGTGAGGGACCTCAACGGCGTCCTGGTGGAGCTCTGCTCGCCGATGGAGGGGTAGTCGCAGCGCACCCCCAGCGCGCTCTTGTCCAAGCGGAGCTACGTCCCGGAAACAAACTTGCCGCGGGTGGGACTCGAAGGCAGGAGCGCGCCTGGAGCTGCCCCCATCAAATCGGACAGCTCGGGGTTGGGAATCAGCAGTACGGAATTCGGGGGGACATCATCTTCCGTCCGCGATGAGGGCGGCAGCGGCTGTAGCCGTCGTCCCGTCCGGCGGCCGTGCATCACGGGTGGGCGCCGTGGGGTCGTCCGCCGTCACCTTGCCCGCGTGCGGCGCGCGCTCAGACGCGACCTTCGGACTCAACCGCCACTCGTGCTCCGTAATGAGCCGCGCGCCGCGCGTGCTGAACAGGTAGCTCCACACCCACGTGATGAACACGCCGAAGCGGTTCTTGAAGCCCACCAGGTACCAGACGTGGATGAAGAGCCACGCCACCCACGCGACGAAGCCCGTCAGCCTGGCGCGGCCCGTCTCGGCGATGGCCCGGTGCTTGCCGATGGTGGCCATCGCGCCCTTGTCCTTGTAGCGGAAGGGCGTGCGGGGGCGGCCGCGCAGGTCCGCGAGGACGTTGCGCGCCACGGCCCGGCCCATCTGCATGGCCGCAGGCGCGACGCCGGGCACGAGCTTGCCGTCCAGCTCCACGTGGGCCACGTCACCCGCGGCAAAGACTTCCGGGTGGCCGGGCAGCGTGAGATCCGCCGCCACGTGCACGCGCCCCGCGCGGTCCAGCGGCACGCCGAGCCCGCGCGTGAGGTGCTCGGCCTGCACACCTGCAGCCCACACCACCGTGCGCGAGGCCAGGCGCTCGGAGCCGAGCATCACCCCCTCGGCGTCCACCGCCGTCACGCGAGCCTCCGTGCGTACTTCCACGCCCAGGGCCGCAAGGTCGCGGTGCGCACGCACTCCCAGCTTCTCGCTGAAGGACGGCAGAATGCGTGGGCCCGCCTCCACGAGGAAGACGCGCGCACGGGACGGTTTGATGCGGCGGAAATCGCGCACCAGCACCGTGCGGCTGATGTCCGCGATGGCGCCCGCCAGCTCCACGCCCGTCGGGCCCGCGCCCACGACGACGAAGCTCAGCAGCGCGCGCTGGCGCTCGGCGTCGCGCTCGTTCTCCGCCTGCTCGAAGGCGCTGAGGATGCGGCGGCGCAGCTCCGTCGCCTGCTCCAGCGTCTTGAGTCCCGGGGCGAAGTCCTCCCACTCCGACTTGCCGAAGTAGCTGTGCTGCGCGCCGCACGCGATGACGAGGTAGTCGTAGCGCAGCCGCACGTCGCCCTCGCCGCCCACCCAGCGCTCCTTGAGGTTCACCCACGTGACGCGGCCCAAGTGCACCGACACGTTGGGCTTGCGCGCGAACTGCGAGCGGATGGGCACCGCGATGTCCGCGGGGCTCAGTCCGCTAGTAGCCACCTGGTAGAGCAGCGGCTGGAAGAGGTGATGGTTGCGCTGGTCGAGGACCGTCACATACAGCGCCGAGTGACGCGCGAGCGCCTTGGCGGCCGTGAGTCCAGCGAAGCCCGCCCCCAGCACGACGACGTGCTTCTGGCCGGGAGCGAGCGGAGGCGTAATGGGGTCCATGGGACATCTCCTTCACCTGGCCGGCGCACACGTCTGAGTCACCGTGGTGCGCCACCCTGGCGTTGATGAGGCTCAGCCGATAGGCGCAGTGCGCGTCGTCGCCAAGGCTCGACACACACTGCGCGCTCGGACAGACAGCCCCTAGTGCGCGTCCCCGCCGCTGGTGAACTTCAGGCCAATGACAGAGACGACCATGAGTCCGAGGAAGAAGAAGCGCCCCAGTGTGGCCGGCTCACGGAAGAGCACGATGCCAACAAGCGCGGCGCCCAAGGCCCCAATTCCAACCCAAACCGCGTACGCAGTCCCGGCCGGCAGCGTGCGCATCGCGATGGACAGCAGCGCCAAGCTGCTAATCAACGTGACGGCAACAAAGAGACTGGGCCAAGGCCGGGTGAAGCCCTGCGTATACTTGAGGCCCACAGCCCAGCACGTCTCCAGCAACCCAGCAACGAGAACAAGCAGCCACGACATGACGCACCCCTGGTCAGGGCGTCGTCTTACGTAACCGGGTACGGCGCATCTCGTCCGGGCAGGGCTGCACTCTGAACTGAGTGCAACTGGTGCGGCTGGCCTACTAGCCCAGCGAGGCCGTCTTGTCCACCGCAGTAGCTTGTGAGTCGACAGGCCGGACGCTGGGCAGTGGAGGTGCCCCCGTCAAATCGGACAGCTCAGGGGTGAGAGTTAGCAGTACGGAACTCATGGGGTGGCTTCATCTTCAGCCCGCGGTGCGGGTGGCAGCGGTTGTAGTCGTCGAACCAGAGGGGCAGGTGGGCTCGTATTGTTCTTGGCTATCTCAGCCATTCCCCCTCGGGAGAGAGGAAGTTCCGAGCCGTACGAATCTCCAAGCTCGTTTCAGCCCTTGCAACCATCACTGTCAGTCTGGCTTCGGCGCAGGCGTTCGCGGGAGTCGTCTTCATCGACACGACGGCCGCGATGCGCAGCGCGTCTGGCTATCCCATCACCGCTCGTTCGGACGTGAGCTGGGCGTACGCGAACAGGGGCGCGGAGGCGGTGTGCGCCCGGTATGGGTATCCGCGAGGTCTACACGGGCGCCCAGTCCGGTGAGCTGATGGGCCTCCACTGCTTCACGTCCGACATGGTGACGTGGCAGGGCGTTCCGTTCTCCCAGATTCCGCAGTGGGCGTGGTGGCAGACCAGTGAGGCCAAGTTCATGACGGGGGGCTTCGGGGCGGGGTTCCTCAGAGGGCACAAGAACTCCGCGACGGACATGGTGGGGCTGGTCGGCATCCCTTATTCTCGCGTGCAGAACCGGGGTGTGCGGACCGACGCCACGGGCTACCCGGACCTCTATCCGTCGCTCCATCCCTTCACCGCGCCGTGGTTCCAGGTGGGCGCCGTCGCGAACCAGGTGTGCCAGCACCACGGGTTCGCGACGGGCGTCGCCTCCGGGGCCTACACGACCAGCACCGTTGGCGTCCTGAGCCTGACCTTCGACTGCTTCTCGTGATGTAGCCGCGCGACTCGGAGCCGCGCCGCTACTTCGCGGCGCGGCTCAGCATGTCCCAGTAGCTGTGCAGGCCACGGATGTGGTTTCCACCATCGACGGAGAGGGTCTCCCCGGTGATCCACGCCGCGTCCTCGCCGCACAGGAAGGAGACCACGCCCGCGACATCCGACGGCATTCCACACGGCTTGCCCAGCGGCGTGCGAGCCAGGAACTCATGACCCATGACCTCGATGAGTCCGACACTCTCCGCCAGCGGTGTCTGGATGGCTCCAGGGGCCACCACATTCACCCGGATTCCATGCCGCCCGAGCTCCGACGCGGCGACCTTCGAGAGGTTCGCCAGTCCCGCCTTCGACGCGCAGTAGTGCGACAACCCATCCGTCACCGCGAGCTGGTTCAGGGAGGAGATGTTGACCACCACGCCGGGCTTCTTGGCCTGCACGAGCGCCCGCGCGAAGGCCTTCATGAACAGGAAGGGCCCCTTCAGGTTGATGGCCATCACCTGGTCGAAGTCCTCGTCCGGCAGGTCGAGCAGCGGCGCCAGCGTGGCGGTCCCCGCGTTGTTCACCAGAATCCCTGGCAGGCCCAGCTCGCACGTGGCGACCTCGAGACTCCGGGCGACATCCTCCGACCGGCGGACGTCACCCGTGAAAGGCACGGCGCGCGCATTCCCGTCGAACATGCGGTTGAGGTCCCTGGCGGCCTCCTCCACCTTCGCCTGAGTCCGGCCAAAGACAAGCACGTTGGCCCCATCCCGCATCAGTCGCTCGGCGATTCCCCGCCCGATGCCCTGTGCAGCTCCCGTCACGATGGCACTGTTTGATATGAGCTTCACGCCGCCTCCTGGCTGCTGGTGAGTCACGCGGGATGATGGCAGCCCGGAGCTCTTCGTCCATTTCAGGGGAATCGTCCTTGGCTGCCGTGGCAGACACCCGTGTCGCCGTCGTCAGGGAACGCCGCTCACGGCCACGCACGAGACTTTTCCACGAAGAGGGCACTGTTCGAGTACATTGAGGTGTTCTACAACCCGAAGCGTCGCCACTCGGCCCTGGGCTACGTCAGCCCATCCGAGTACGAGCGGATGGCCGCAACGAAGAGGCTGGCAGCGTAGTCAACCTGTCGACCGAACCGGGCCAAGCCCAGACGGAATGAGAGAAGGCCCAGCAACCCGTTGAGATTGCTGGGCCTGAAGGTGTGTGCCGCGGGCGGGATTCGAACCCGCACGTTCTGCATTCTGAGTGCAGTGCCTCTACCAGTTGGGCTACCGCGGCGTTCTTCGATGACGGCAACCCGGATGGGCTGCCGGAAAGCGGTCGACGGGATTCGAACCCGTGTTCACCTGGATGGCGACCAGGGGCCTGACCATTCGGCCACGACCGCATGTGCTGCCACGACCCGGCAAAGAAAGAGGCCGGGTTCACTCGGGGAGCCCGGCCTCTGGCCTGCCATGCCACGTCGATGGACGGGCGAAAGGCGTCAGAGTCCGGGCCATCTACCGCCCATGGGTAGACTGGGCAGCACGGGAGCGGGCAGCAGGGCGACGGGCGCGAGCACACCGATGCCGATGACAGTGTCGTTCAAGGTGTCGGGATTCATCGAGCTCGTCAGGTTCGTCGTCTGCATGTCACCGCTCCTTTCTGTGAAAAATGACGCGCTGGGAGCACGGGGCCTGACACGGCGCCACGCCTGTCACCGGCCCGGCCCGCGGATGGGGTAAGAAGGCCCTGGAGCCTGCGCCGCCTCCCCCAGGCCGAGGTCACCCGGGCGGCGCCCCCCCTCGATGAAGACCGTTCCCTGCCTGCTCGCATGGTCCGCAATGTTGTTCCTGTCCGGGTGTGCGGACACCGGCGACGACTGCGGCATCGTCCCGCCGCCAGGAGGCATGGGACAGACCCCGCCCCTGCTGTCGCTGGAGGTCCCCGCGGAGCTCCAAGTCCAGCCGAGCCTGAACTCCACCTGTGAGGGCCCCGACACCTCCCAGGTCCCCGACAGCATCACGGCGGAGGTGTTCGACCCGAACAACCACGCCGTGGCCTCGGAGGCGTCCCTCACCGGCAATGGACAGGCGGCCACCGTCCGCTTCACCCCGACGACCACCGGACGCCACCACGTCCGCGTCGCCTTCGCCCCCGTGGGCAGCCTCCAGCAGTTCGGCGCCTACGTGTCACGCGCGTGGACCGGAGGAGCGCCGACAGTGCTCCCGCTGCCCCGCTGCACGCAACTGGACCGCACCACGCATGGCACCTGGCTGTGTGACGGTGTGGCGGTGCACGCGGCGAACGGAACCCAGACGCCACTCGGCGGCGTCTCCGGCATGCCCGACGTGGCCGTCGCGGGAGACGTCGTCTGGGTCGTGGGCGAGGACCGGGTGCGCCGCTTCGTCGACACCGGCTCGGAACTCGAGCTCACCGGCTCGCTCCTGCTCAACCAGCGCGACACCGTGAAGGTCATCCAGAACCGGCTCGCCACCGCGGATGAGCTGTGGGTGCTCGACTCCGAGCGCCTGCACCGCTTCGCCTTCACCTCAGAAGGCGTCGTCATCGGTCCCCCCCCCACGCCGTGGGTGCGGGCCAACCAGTTGCCCTTCGGCGTCGACATGGTGCTGGGCCTGCTCGTGCGTCTGGGCCCCGACACGGTCAGCGTCATCCAGGTGACGCACGAACCCGGCAGCCGCGCGTGCACGTTCCGGTTGGGCCCGAGCGGGGCCTTCGTCGCCTCGGAGGCGCCGTGTCAGCGCCTGCCGGGCGTGCCAGCGGGCATCGAGGAGGGCGCGGTGTGGACCCGCGTGGACACCCTGCTCCTGCCGCAGCCAGGACAGACGCTGTACCGGTGGGCCGCGGTGGATGGCGCGCTGACCGAACGAGGCACCCTGGTCGTGGACGCGCCGCTCGAGCTGGTGAGCGCGCCCCTCCGCCCCGGCTTCGCCATCCCCTTCCTCCAGTGGCGGCAGTCCCGCGTCGGCTCCGCGGTGCCCGTGCCGCCCGAGTCACAGGGCCCGCTGGGACTGGAGCTGCTGCCGGGCAACGCGGACCTGTCTCCCGGGCTGCGAACCATCTCTCCGCGCTTCTACTGGGAGGCCGGCGGCGGGCAGGGCCTCGGTGGCACGCGGGTGTACGAACGGCGTGCGTCTTCGTTGAAATAACGAGACGGTTGGGGCACACACGGAAGGAAAGCGCGAAATGTCGCCTGCCTGCCTCTCGCGATACCTGGCCTTCCGGGTGTAGAGAGGCCCGCGCGCCGCGGCACCACGCGCTCCACCCTACACGCCCGGAGGTGAGCCCCCATGATGGAAAGCCCCCAGAGCGCCGCGCTCTCCATGGAGGAACTGCACGAGGCGTGGCCCGTGCTCTCCATCGATGAGCGGCTGGAGGGCTTCCGGTTGCTTCCCGCTTCGGTGGCGGACGACTTCTTCCTGGCGTTGTCGGCGCGTGAGCAGGCGGAGCTCATCCTCCACCTTCAGCCCGCCGAGCGACGGACCTGGGTCCGGCTGCTGCCCCCGGACGACCTGGCCGACCTGGTACAGGCGGTGGAGCCCGAGCAGGCGGAGTCCATCCTCTCGCAGCTCGACGACGCCAGCCGCCGCGAAGTCAACGTGCTCCTGGCCTACGCGGAGGACGACGCCGGCGGTCTGATGAATCCGCGCTTCGCCCGCGTGCGGCCGGACATGTCCATCGACGAGGCCATCAGCTACCTGCGCAAGCAGGCGCGGGAGCGGGTGGAGACCGTCTACTACGCCTATGTGCTCGACGCCGAACAGCACCTGCTGGGCGTGCTGTCCCTGCGTCAGCTCTTCCAGACGGCCAGCGACAAGCGCGTGGCGGACGTCATGCAGCGCGACGTCATCACCGTGTCGGAAGACACCGACCAGGAGGCCGTGAGCCGGCTGTTCACCGAGCACGGCTTCATGGCCCTGCCGGTGCTCGACGTCCAGCAGCGGATGAAGGGCATCGTCACGGTGGACGACATCGTCGACGTCGTCCAGGAAGAGGCCACCGAGGACATCCAGAAGGCCGGCGGTATGGAGGCCCTGGAGGCGCCCTACTTCGAGACCGGCTTCTTCGGCATGTTGAAGAAGCGCATCGGCTGGCTGCTGGTGCTCTTCCTGGGGCAGATGCTCACCGCCACCGCGATGAGCAGCTTCGAGGACGAAATCGCCACCGCCGTGGTGCTGAGCCTCTTCGTGCCGCTCATCATCTCCTCGGGCGGCAACTCCGGCAGTCAGGCCTCCACGCTCATCATCCGCTCACTCGCGCTGGGCGAGATGCGGCTGAGGGACTGGTGGCGCGTGGCGCGCCGCGAGCTGCTCTCCGGACTGGTGCTGGGCGTGGTGCTGGGTGTGGTGGGCCTGGCGCGCATCCTCATCTGGAACTCCATCTCCGGCGTCTACGGGGAGCACGCCTTGGTGTTGGGCATCACCGTCGCCCTGTCCGTGCTGGGCGTGGTGACGTTCGGCACCCTGGCCGGCTCCATGCTGCCCTTGGTGCTGCGAAAGTTCGGCTTCGACCCCGCGAGCGCCTCCGCTCCCTTCGTGGCCACACTGGTGGACGTTAGCGGCGTCCTCATCTACTTCACCGTCGCCAGCCTCCTGCTGCGCGGTACGCTGCTCTGAAGCGCCGGGGCCCGTGAGGCCGCGGCTTCGCGGGAGACACGGCCATGCTTCACCTGACCCCACGGCGCACCCTCGACCTGGAGGCGCCCGTCGCGCCAGGACGTCCGTCTCACGTCACCGCCTCGAGCGGACTGGTCCGCTCGGGCGACTGGCTCTACACCGTCGCGGATGAGCCGCTGCACCTGGCCGCGTTCTCCCTGTCGAAGGCAAGTCCCGGTCATGGCGTGGTGCTCGTCGCGAACCACCAGCCCGACGCGTCTGTCTCCCTCAAGTCGTCGCAGCCCGACCTGGAGGTGCCCTGCCTGCTAGCGCCCCTGGGCAGCGCGCCCCACGGTTCGCTGCTGATGCTGCCGTCGGGCGTCTCCGCAGGCAGGCAGCGCGGCGCGCTGGTCGCCCTGGGCGCGGACGGCACCCTGGCGGGAGATGCCCGGACCGTGGACGTCACGGCGCTGTACACCCAGCTCAGCCGGGAGTTCGGACCGCTCCGCATCGCCGGGGCGGCGATGTCGGGGGGACTGATGCGGCTGCTCCAGCGCGGCAGCGGCGAGCCCGGCACCGACGCCCTCGTGGACCTGGACGCGGAGCGGGTGCTGCGCGGACTGGAAGCCGGCGCGCTGGGCCCGGACGTGGTGCGCATGACGCGCCGCTGGGAACTGGGACAGGCCGGAGGCATGCGGCTGTCCTTCACGGCGGCATCGCCGCTTCCTGGCGGGCGGATGGTCTTCACTGCGACTGCGGGGAGCACCGGCCCGACGGCAACCGTGGGCGGCTCCGTCGTGGGCGTGCTGGCGCCGGATGGCTCGCCGCAGTTCCTCGACGCGCTGGAGGGCCACGTGACGGTGACAGGCGTGGATGCCCGGGTGGAACAGGGGCGCGTGCGGCTGCTCCTGGCGGCCCTCTCCGAAGCTGGGGCGGGCCCCGCGAACCTGCTGGAAACGACGCTGGACGTCCCGGCGTAGGGCGGCGTGTCCGCCCCGCGTCAGTCGTGCTCGTGCGCGGCTTCCTCGGGGCGGCCACCGACAGCTTCCAGCGACGTACGCGCCGGCCGGACGCGGTCGAAGGCCACCTCGCGCTGCCCCACGCCCGCAGCCGTGGTGTTGGCGATGCGCCGACGCGCCCTCGCGATGTAGTCCTGCACCAGCGCGGGGTCGGGGTGTGTCTTCAGCGCATCCACCCACGTCTCGATGGCCTTCTCGTTCTCTCCGGCGTCGGCGCGCAGCTTGCCCATCTCGAAGAGAGCGTGCGGCGCCAGCTCGGAGTCCGGGAAGCGCGTGCGCAGGTCCGCGAAGGTGCGGGAGGCCTCCTGGCGGCGGCCCTCCATCATCGCGATGGCCTGGGCTTGGAGGTACAGGGCGTCATCCACATAGGCGCTCGTGGGGAAGCGCTCCATGACTCGGCGGGTCTCCAGCTCGCACTGCTGATAGTCGCCCAGCTCGAAGTAGAGCTTGGTGACCAGGTAGTGCAGCTCCGCGCCCTGCGGTGGATTGAGCTTGAGGGCCGCGGTGAGCTGGTCGATGGCGCCGCGCAGGTCGCGGTAATGCACGCGCAGCAGGTCCGCCAGGATGATGCGGGACTCGAGCGCCTCCGGCGACTCGGGGCACTGCTGGATGAGCTCGCGGTAGACGCCCACCGCCTCCTTCACCTTGCGCTGCTCCAGCCAGTAGACATCCGCGGCCCCCTTGAGGGCGCGCGCGCGGAGCACCAGCGCCTCCGGTGAGGAGTCGTGGCGAAGCGCGTCGAAGGCCTTGCGGTACTCGACGAGCGCCTCGTCGGGCCGCTTCTCGAAGGTGGCATCACGGGCCCGCTGGAGATGGTCCACGGGCTTGTCCCGGCACGCCGTGGCGGCCAGGGACAGCACGGCGAGCGCGAGCCGCAAGGACTTCATCAGTCGCAGGCCTCCGGCGTCACGGTGACGCACTTCGTGTCCTGACAGCGGACGCAGACTTCCACTGGCGAGACGTCGGTGACGCAGACGTTGACGCGCGAGGTGCGCGGGCAGTCCTCGGACGTGACGCAGCGGTAGGGCTCCCCGCCATCACGCGTGATGTCGCTGGCCGTCGAGCCACAGACTTCCAAGTCGTTGCATCCGAAGAGGCCCACCGCGATGGCGGCGAACGCTCCGCACAAGGCGCGTCTCACGGCGGCGGTTGTACCCGGATTCGCCCGCGTCGTCACTGACGCCCCGCTCGCTTGCCTGGTGCCAGGAGCCGCGTTCGCGATTTTGGGACAGGGATGTCGGGTGTGTCATGGAGCACCCGGTGTCAGGGCCGTTCTGGGCGCTTGCGTCAAGGCACCGCCGGGGTGATGGCGGCGAAGGCCGCGACAGGGACATGCTGAGCGCCATCGCGCCAACGACACGCATGAGCCTTCCATCCCATCCAAGAGCCGTCATCACCGGCGCAGGCACCGGCCTGGGCCGCGCGCTCTGCGAGGAGCTCGCACGCAGGCGGGCCCGCGTGCTCGTCACCGACATCAACGCCGCCTCTGCCGAGGAGACCGCGCTGCGCGTCACCCGCGCGGGAGGCGAAGCCCACGTCCATGTCTGTGATGTCACCGAGCCGGCCCAGGTCGAAGCCATGGCCGACGCCGCGGAGCGGCTCCTGGGCGGCGTGGACCTGTTGGTCAACAACGCGGGCGTCGTCAGCGCGGGCCCAGTGGGCGAGCTGTCGCTCTCCGAATGGAAGCGCGTGCTGGACATCAACCTGTGGGGCGTCATCCACGGCTGCCATGTCTTCGTCCCCCGGATGCGCAGGCAGGGGTCCGGCCACATCCTCAACATCGCCTCGGCGGCGGGGCTCGTGTACGTGCCCGACCTGGCGGCCTACAACGTGTCCAAGGCGGGCGTGGTCGCGCTCTCCGAGACACTCCACGCCGAACTGAGGGCCACCGGCATCGGCGTCACCGTGGCGTGCCCCAGCTTCTTCCGCACCCAGATTGCCAGTTCGGGCGCCTACGCCAACGACACGCTGCGCGCCCTCGCCGTCGGGATGATGGATGCTGCCCGCCTGGGTCCGGAGGTCGTCGCGCGCAGGCTCCTGAAGGCCGTGGACGCGCGAAGCCTCTACACCGTCCCCATGGCGGATGCGCGCTGGGGCTGGCGCCTGCGCCGCATGTCCCCCAGCCTCTTCCTCCGCGCCGTCGCCGCGATGGACCACTTCGCTCGCGAGTGGCTTCTGCGACGACGCTGAGCCCCTTCAAGGTGCTGGCCGATAGAGGCCGTGCTCGATGAGGCTCGGCGGCAGCATCCCGTCCTCGCCCGGCTTGCAGAGGGGCTGCATCTCGCCACGCCCTTTCGTCGCTATTCGTCCTATCGATGCTCCTGCACTCGCTGACCTATCTGGAGGAGAGGCTGACTCGGCGCGCTTCTTCCGCGCCAGCCACCAGCACCTCATCAACCTGGACTTCATCGAGTCCCTGGAGCCTGGGCCCAGCGGCACGCGGGTGGCGCGCCTGCGCGGTGGCCGCGAGGTGGAGATGACCTGCCGCCAGTCGCAGCGCTTCCGCGAAAGGCTCAGCGCCTGAGCGCCGTCAGTTGTTGCCGCGTGGCGCCTTGCCGGAGGTGAGCACCGCCTTGTCCACCGAGGCGACACCACTGCCGCGCCGCTTGAGCTGACGCGCGCGGTCCTCCTGCTTCTTGTAGTGCTTCATCATCGCGACCATGTGCGGGTCGGACGTCTCGCAGTGCAGCTGCGTCACCTGCTGGTGGCGACGGCCAAGCTCCTGCCACGTCTGGAGCATGGCCTGGTTGCCCAGGAGCCGCTCCTCGACGGAGTCGAGCACCGCGTCCATCGCCTCGCCTTCGGCCTCCAGCGCCGCGAGACGCTCCTGAGCCTCCTGAGAGGGCGACATGCACCCCGTGCCCAGAGAGAGCCCCATCACCATGGAAAGCCCGAGCCACCTCCGCCGAATCCCCACGTCGCCTCCCGCAGTGTCTCGCGCCGCCCACCGGCCGCTTACGCGAAACGCAAGCTAGGGAGGCACCCCCGGGGCGACAACCCGCTCCAGCAGCAGAGGCAGTCGTTCTTTCAGCAGGCGACGATTCCCGACACTGGTGGCGCGGGGGGCAGGTCGGCAGCGGAAGGGGGTGCGCACACACCTGCGTCCAGCCAACGACGTGCGGCCCCCGCACACTGTCCAGTGACGTCTACTTCGGCACGGCCTTGAGCGACGCCTTGCCGTCCTTGATGACGACCTTGAACTCCACCGCCTTCGCGTTGTGCTGCTTGAGCAGCTCCGGCACCTGCTTGCGCAACGTGGCCGCCACTGACTCGTAGGACAGCTTCGACGTGTCCTCCTGGCAACGGCGCTTCGCGGTGACGTACGCGTCGTAGACAGCACGCAGCTTGTCATCCGCCAACCCGCCTCCGCCGCTCGCCGAGGGAGGCCGGAACGCGGCAGAGGAAGGCGGCGTCGAAGCAGGCCGCGACGGCGGAGGGATGCTGCCGGCCGCGCCCGTGCCGGGCGCCCTCGACGGGGGAACCATGCTCCCGGCGCCGGTTGCCACGGGCCGCGACGGAGGCGGCGTGCTGCTCGCGCCGACGGCAGAAGTCCTCGACGGAGGCGGTGTGCTGGCCACGGCGCCCGGTGCCTTCGCCGCCATGCCCGGCGGCGCCACCGACGTGCCGTGCGCAGGCGTGCCACCCACCGCGGACGTCACGGTGGGCTGACCGCGCGGCGGTGTCCCCGCCACGGGCGCCACGGAGGGAATCCCCGTCAGCGGCGCAACGGCGGGGGTGCCTCGCAGCGGCGTGCTTCCCACCGCGGGCATGACGGGCGCGATGGCGGGCGTCAGCGGCGCGACCGCGGGCGGGCCCTTCGACGGCGTTCCACCCGTGGCCTGGAGAAAGCTGGCGGCCACCTGCGGCTCGTTGACGGGACGGGGGCGGATCAACTCCTCCACCTCCTCGAAGTCCATATCGGAGATGTCCTCCGGCAACTCGACTACGCCCTTCTGGCCCGCCGCGCCCGTCGAGCTGGTCTTCCGGCCCTCCGCGCGGCGGCGCGCCTTGAAGACATCCCGGCGATAGGTGCCCGCTTCGATTTCCTGGAGCGTGCGCGCCCACAACCGTTCGTACGTGAGGAACTTGTTGTACAGGCCGGCGACGCGGAACTTGGCGGAGGTGCTGCGGATGAACGCGCCCTTCAGCTTGTTCATCCGCTTCTTGAGGTCTTCGTGAGCGCGCGACGGCGCCTGACGCTCGTTGCCCAGGAAGTACTGTTCGTAGAGGTTGCGGAGGACGGCGACCTCCGCCTCCAGGGCTTCGCACTCCTGGAGGACGGCCTCGCTGGAGCCGGGGTCGGCCGGGGTGGACCTGCCAGCGAAGCTCTTGGAAGCGGACTGTCGGGCGTCGGGGGGCGGCATGACTCCTCAGAGTGTCCCCAAGAGGCCCGCGCGATTCAACCTCACGCAGCCGAGGGGGTAGGCCCCAGGCTTGCCGCCTCGCTCTCCCGGCGGCGGCCCTTCTGGGCGAGCAGCACCGCGCCAAAGGTGAACATGCACAGGGAGATGAACTGGCTGGTGGAGACATTGTACCACGCCTCCAGCGGCACCGCCGCCGCCAGCTCCCCCGCCCCCAGCGACTGGAGCAGGCCGTGCAGGGTGCCGCGCTCCACGTCCCCACGGAACAGCTCCACCGTGCTCCGCAGCACCGCGTAGGCCATCAGCCAGAACGCCAGGACGTGGCCATGGAAGCGGCGGTAGCGCCGGGCGTACAGCAGCCCCACGAAGAGCACCAGTTGCCCGACGGACTCGAAGAGCTGGGTGGGGTACACCCCCAGGGTGTGGCCCTGCTGCGCCACCCAATCTGAGATGCGCACCGCGCCAGGCGCGGCGTGGTGGAAGATTTCACCCGTGGCCTCCACGACGTACCGCGTGTCCTGGAGCTGGGACGAATACGCCAGGCTGGACGTGTTGCCCGTCCCGCCCAGGAGGTCTTGCGCCACCCCACTGCCGGGGAAGTGCACGGCAGAGGCGGCATGCGCGGGCGCCACGTCCCCCCAGCAGCACCCCGCGCTGAAGCACCCCAGGCGGCCCAGGCACTGGCCCAACGACACGGTGGGGATGCACACGTCGGCGAGGCGCCAGAAGTCCAGGCCATGCATCCGCGCGAACACGAACGCGGCCACGGACGCGCCAATCAGGCCGCCGTAGAAGACGAGCCCTCCGCCCAGGGAGAACACCTGCGTCCAGTCACGGGCGTAGTCCTGCCAGTTCACGAGCACGAAGAGCAGCCGGCTCCCGCCGATACCGCCGAGCAGAATCCAGACCGTCATGTCCATGATTTGCTCGCGCTTCTTCGGCCCCTCCACGTCCACCCACGCTCCGTCCTTCAGCTCCAGCGTGCGCCATTCGTCCTGCGCCAGCCGGCCCGCCACCGTCACCGCGGTGATGAAGCCCAGGGCCAGCAGCAGGCCGTAGGTGTGCACGGGGATGCCCTCGCCCTTGGCGCCTGGAAAGGCCCCGGGCGGCAGCGAGTACTGCAGGGCGAACCAGGCCAGCACGGCGCCCACGACGCCATACCCCGCGGCCCGCAGCAGCCGGTCTTGCGAGGACACCGGCGCGCGCGTGCCCGTCCGGGCATCCAGCTCACCCTCGGCGCTGCGCCAGCCGTTGAAGACGACGTAGCCCACCGTGCCCGCGGCCATCGCGTACAGCAGGAGCTGCGACCAGAGCGAAGTGAAGGTGAGGTGGACGAGGACGGGGAGCATGGCAACGAAGGCTACCCTCGTTGGGCGGGCGGGACGACACGCATGCGCGCATCAGGGCCCGCCCGGCTGCTCGGCCCGATTCGGCAGCCTAGGCCTGGGTGGGGGCCTGGGCCGGCTTCTCCTTGCGGACGAAGGAGTCGACGATGAGCATGCCCACGCCAATGCAGATGGCCGCGTCGGCGACGTTGAAGGACGGGAAGGTCGCCTTGTCGAACCAGTGGACCTCCAGGAAGTCGATGACGAAGGCCCGGGCGATGCGGTCGATGTAGTTGCCCAGCGCGCCGCCCAGCACCAGCGGCAGCCCCCAGAGCGCCCACTTCTCTTCCGGGTCCGTGCCGGTCAGCTTGCGGAAGCTGAAGGTGATGAGGATGAGCGCGCCAATGATGGCCACGTGGAAGAGCGGCACCCGCGCCTCCGGCGGCATGCTCCGGAACATGCCCCACGCGGCGCCCGGGTTCTCCAGGTAGCGGATGCGGAAGAACGACTCCGAAATCTCGATGTGCCGCCGGGGCTGATAGTGCATTCCCGTGAAGCCCTTGGGGGGCGGCTCGGAGTACATCGCAGCCAGGCGCTCGCCCAGGCGCTCCTTGCCTTCCATCTGGGTGGTCAGCTCGCGGACGACGAGGTACTTCGTCCACTGGTCGAGCACGATGACGCCAAGGGTGACGGCGAGGAGGATGATGTATTTGCGCGGCACGGGCCGGGACTTACACCAGCCGCCGCCCGCCCGTCACGGATTGGGGCTTTTCGGCGCCCGCAGCGAGTCCAGCAGCATGAGACTCACCCCGACGGTGATGGCCACGTCCGCCACGTTGAAGGTCGGCCAGCGCATCCCCGGCTGGTTGCGCCAGTGCCAGTCGATGAAGTCGATGACGTAGCCACGCAACAACCGGTCCACGAAGTTACCCAGCGCTCCAGCCGTCACCAGCGCCAGGGCCACCCGGGCCAGCCGCTGCTCCGAGGGCGTGCGCCGGTACATCACGAAGATGAAGCCCATGGCCGC
Source organism: Myxococcus sp. AB036A (assembly GCF_006547355.1). Classification (NCBI taxonomy): domain Bacteria; kingdom Pseudomonadati; phylum Myxococcota; class Myxococcia; order Myxococcales; family Myxococcaceae; genus Myxococcus; species Myxococcus sp. AB036A. The sequence goes on from NZ_VHLC01000020.1 coordinate 51,784, forward strand.
CAGGCTCACCACGAGGAAGAAGAGGCGCCGCACGCCCTCGGGCATGTCGCCGAAGATGCCCCAGGCCGCGCCCGGGTTCTCCACGTAGCGGAAGTGCCAGTAGTCCTCGATGAAGCGATAGGGCCGCAACACCCGGTACGAGCCGTCCTCGGGCGGCGGGCGGTTGTCCAGGTTCTGCTCGGTGACGAACCCCGTCACCCGCGCCAGGCCTTCCCGCCCATCCAGGGCATCCGTCAGCCGAGAGACAGCCAGGTACTTGGTCACCTGGTCTGCGGCGAGCACCGCGACAATCACGAGGAGGACGAATCGATGGGAGACTTTCATGTCGCGCGCCCTCCTCTATCCCGCTCCCCGGAGTCCTGACAACGAAGAGTGCCCACCCGCCGCTTCCTTGTCCGCTCGCTCCATTTCCCGGCCGGCACGGGATTGGGGCATGGTGTCACCATGCCGCCTGTTGAGTCCGACGTGAATCCTTCAGTCTCCGACACGCCCCCACCCACCGAGGCCGCGGCCAAGCCAGCGAAGCCCTCGCTGATGGCCCGCTTCAAGAACCTGATGCTCGAATTCGGGCCGCTGGCGCTGGTGGTGAACTACGTCATCTTCGGCCTGGTGATCGTCGGCTTCTACGCCGCCATCGAGTTCGGCTTCCAGCCCAGCAGCACCGGCGAGAAGGCGGGCAGTTGGGCGGCGGCCTACGCGGCGTCGCAGGTGGTGAAGCCGCTGCGCCTGGCCGCGGTGTTCGTGCTCACGCCGCTCATCGCCCGGATTCCTCCCGTGGCGCGCTTCATCGAGCGGAACAAGCACAAGTGGAGCTTCTGAGTCGAGGCCCGCGGCGGCCCAGGATGGCCGCCGCGAACCCGCCAGAAAGGGCGTCCCCTCAGAAGTTGGGGACGAGGAAGTCCTTCACCACGCCCATGTGCTGCATGTTGGAGGAACTGCTGTCGCCGGACTGCACCGGGGCAATCTCCGACAGAGGCCGGTAGGTGCGGCTGTCGAGCACCAGCCCGTTGGGGAAGGTGCTGGAGCCGATGACGGTCGCCTGCTGGTACTGGCGCAGGTCCTGGTCCACCAGAATCTGGTCGTAGGGCTTGTTGCGGTTGCTGTTGGTGCCCGTGTTGCCGTTGTGGTCCGCCGGGTGCGGCCCCGCCGTCGTCACGACCTGCCGGAAGGTGGCGAAGCAGGACTCGCTGAAGCTGTCCGTGTTCAGGTCGCCACCGATGACGAGGTAGTCGTCCTCGGGAATCTGCGAGCGGACCTCGTTGACGATGGCCTGCGCCTCCGCGTTGCGGTTGCTGGAGCTGGACGTGAGCAGGTGCACGCTCACCGCCCAGAGGTCGCGGGGACCGGGGATGTCGATGCGCGCCCAGGCGAAGTCCCGGTTGGACACGCGCGGGTCGGGCCACTGGCCGAACTGGATGATGGGCCAGCGGCTGATGATGCCATTGGGAATCTGCGCGCCCGTCTCACGGGAGTAGTGGAAGCCCGGCGCAATCTGGTCCACCAGCGAGCGGATGTCCGACGCCGAGTTGCTCCCGTAGTTGAACTCCTGCATCAGCACGATGTCCGGGTCCACGCCCTTGATGAGACGGATGCCGTGCCCCGGGTCGTAGGACTGGTAGTTGCCGCTGCTGAGGTTGGACGCCATCACGCGGATGGAGGTGTGGCCCGCGTCCGTGCCACCGTCGGTCCCCGCGTCGGTTCCGGCATCCGTCCCCGCGTCCGTACCGGCATCCGTGCCCGCGTCGGGCTCGGTGCCAGCATCCGGCTCCGGATCCACGCCCGCGTCCGGCTCGGGGTCGGTGCCGGCATCCGGCTCCGGGTCCACGCCCGCGTCTTCTTCCTGGGTGCCGCCGTCATCGGTGGACGTGCCGCCATCCTCCAGGGCGCCGCCGTCCGTCTCCTCGTTCGAGCCGCCGTCCACGCCCGCGTCGGTCGGCACGCACGCGTTGCTCGGCACGCAGTGGCCGCCCTCGGCCCCCTCTCCGGACGAGGGGCAGCAGACCGCATCCGGGTGCTCGCACGCGGTCTGCGAATCACAGGCCCGGACGCACAGGTGGCGGTCATGAGACGCGACGAAGATGCAGGATTCGCCCTGCGAGCAGTCTTCCCTGGCGCCCTCGGGGCTGCACTCCGTCCAGAGAACCCCTCCATCCTCGAGCGGCTGCGGCACCTGAGGCGGGCTGCCCTCACCACACGCCAGGGAAAGAAGGGTGAGCGAAACCGCCGCGCACAGGAGGGAGGTGAGCGTCTTCTTCATGCTGTCGGACTCAGGAGTCGAGAGGGGGGAAATCGCCGACGACACCCAGGTGCGGACGGCGGCGGGAGTATAGGAACCCTCGATGTGACGATCTTGTGACTTATGGCACAGCTGAACGATTTTATCTACGCAGTCACCCGGAAACGTCACAGGAAGTCTGGCGGACCCGGCACGGCAGTCACAGAAACATCCCCGTGAAGCACGGAGGGCCACGACAACGCGGGCCGGAGGGTGGACATGGGACAGCCGAAGGCCCAGGTGACGATGCGCTTCCACGGCGCGCTGAATGACTTCCTGTCTCCCGCGCACCGGCATCAGACGTTCAGCCACGCGCTGAGAGGCCGCCCGTCGGTGAAGGACCTCATCGAGGCCTTGGGTCCGCCCCACCCGGAAGTGGACGTGGTGCGTGTGGATGGCGAGGCCGTGGACTTCACCCACCGGGTGCAGCCGGGCGCGTGCGTGGAGGTCTATCCCGCGTCCATGGACGAGGCGCCCGGCGTCCGGGTGGGGCCTCCGCTCCAGGACACGCCCCGCTTCGTGCTCGACGTGGGGCTGGGACGGCTCGTGGGCTTCTTGCGGATGCTGGGCTTCGACGCCCTGTGGCGCAACGACTTCGCGGACGACACGCTCGCGCGGCTCTCGCATGACGAGGACCGCATCCTCCTCTCGCGTGACATCGGGGTGCTCAAGCGCGGCGAGGTCCTGCGTGGCTACTTCCCCCGCTCGACGGACCCGGCGGAGCAGCTGGTTGAGGTGGTGCGCCGCTACGGGCTGACGTCTCGCATGCATCCCTTCTCGCGCTGCGTCGCCTGCAACGCCGCGCTGACCTCCGCCGAGCCGTCCGAGGTGGCCAGCCGCGTCCCCGAGCGCGTGGCGGAGCGGCACTCGCGCTTCCAGCAGTGTCCGGACTGCCAGCGCGTCTACTGGGCCGGCACGCACCACCAGCGAATGCAGGCCCTGGTGGACCGGCTGCGCGACCTCGAAGGCGCCCCCTAGGCGTCCGGTTCACTCAGAACATTGGAACTCAAGAAGTCACCAAGGCGTAACGGAAACCTCGCAAGTAATTGCAACTCCGCAACTCTTGCGAGGTCTCTTGAGACTCAGCCCTGAAATACGACCCCAGTGTCGTCCACGAGTTCCGGCCAGTTACAGCGCCGCCGCTCAGGCATGGCAATTGCCTAGTGCGCAACACTGGCATCGCCCTCACGGGCCGGAGTCCAAGGGAGTCCCGCGACATGGTGCAACGTCCCACAGCCCGACGGCGGCAAGGTGGCTTCACGCTGCTGCTCGCCATGGGCGTCGTCACGATGGTCACCCTCGCGGTGCTCCTCAGCTACGGCGTGGTGAGCCGCGAGGCGGAAGTCCAGGGTGATGGCCGCCGCTACAAGGAGGCCTACTTCGCGGCGGAGGCGGGCCTGGCCGAGGGGCGCGAGGCGATGCGCATCCGGCTGGGGACCGATCAAACCTATAGCGGGGTGCTCGCGGTCCTGCCCGTGGTCAACGAGCCCGGCCTGAACGGTGGAGACCGCCCCTTCCTGGAGGTGCTGGAAGGGCCTGGAGGGGTCGGGACCTGGAACTCGCTGGCCATCGTCGAGGCGGACCTGGCGCCAGCGGAGCGCCAGAGCCCAACGGGTGAAGCCTTCGCCGCCTTCCCTCTCCAGGAGAACGTGCGCTACCGCGTCTTCGCCCGGGACGATGAGGACCCCGTCGATCCCACCGATCCCACCCCGGCCAACCAAGGCATTCGGGATACCAACAAGCAAGTCTGGCTCATTGCCGTGGGCGAGGTCGTGGGTCCCGCGGACAGCCGCCCCACGCGCGCCGTCATCCATGCCCTCATCACCAACGAGAACGCACCAGCCGTCACCAGGCCTGGCTCCGGGTCGGATTCGGGCGGCCCCGAAGGCACTTATGACAGTGGGGAAGAGGAGCCCATCGACGTCGAAAACGAGGTCGTAGTCCTTTCCTCCACTCCTTGAGCTGAGCCCTCCCAATGAAACGACTCTCCCTGTTGTCGCTTCTGCTCCTGCCGGGCCTGGCCGCTGGCGCGACGGATGAAGGCAAGCTCGCCTTCGACAAGGCCTGCGCCGGCTGCCACACCATCACCCCGCAGTCCCAGAGCAGCGGAAAGACAGCGACCGCGGCGAAGGCGGCGCCTGCGAAGCAGCGCGGCCGCAGCATCGACCTGGGCCCGCTGATTCCGAAGCGAACGCCCGAACAACTGCGCACCTGGATTGCGGGGCCCACCCAGGTCAACCCCAAGACGAGTTGCGACACGCGCCTGGTGCGAGTGGATGACCGGGACCTGCTCCTCAACCACTTGGCGCTCAGCATCCATCCGCCGCCCCCGTCACGCGAAGAACTGCTGCGTCAGCAGTTCCAGCAAGACCTCGCAACTCGCCGTGCACACCAGCAACGCAAGGCGAATGACCCGTCCCGCCGTTCACAGGGAAAGAAGTGATGCGCACCCTCACCCAGACGCTCGCGGTGTTCGCCCTGCTGACCGCGCCGCTCGCCCATGCCCAGACCGGTTCGGAAACGCCGGCCAAGCTGTGTGAAGACCAGCTCGACCAGAACAAGCAGCCCGAGTTCAGCGACGAGAACCTGGAGATTCAAGAGTCGAGCATTCTCATCACCGATGAGAATCCGGCCCGGCTCCAGCTCAACACCAACCTCACGGCACTGAACGCCGAGCGGATCTTCTTCCCGTTCGACCAGAACGTCACCATCAGCTACGTGTACGAGTCCGCTGGCGCCTCGCACTCGCTGGGCTACATGTACATGGATGACCTGCGCGATCGCGGGTACGTCGACGCCAACGGCAACCTGCTCGACACCAACGACAACGGCGTCCTGGACCTGCACGAGGACCTGTTCAACCTCGCGCCCCAGAACGGTCCCAAGGCCCGGCCCTACGTTGGCCAGACCCGTCGCTGCACGCGCCAGTTCACTTCAGGCGGCCAGCAGTACAGCGAGCCCGAGCTCGCGATGAACGTGAACTGCGACGTCACCTTCCAGCATGACATCAACCTCGCGGATGCCCGGCCTGGCCTCGGCGGCGAGTGGAACCGAACGGACCAGGTGGGCGCCTTCGCCTCGGGCACCGTCACCAACAACAACTTCTCGGACCGGGGACTCTTCGCCCACCTTCCCAACCTGCTCGAGCCCCCCTCGCCCAGCAACGGAAACATGGGCCTGGGACGGATGGTCTTCCTGCTCGCCGATGACGACTCCGGCCGGACCACCCACCGCAACCTGGCCCCGGTGCCGGACATTGGGGACTACTCCGAAGGCATCCCCGACTACAACGTGTCCGCGTACGACCCACGAGGTCTGCTCCGCGCCGTCGACCCGGACCCCGGACTGACGGCGTACGACCGGACTGTGGACCTGGGGATGATTCAGGGTGGCAAGGAAATCGTCTTCTTTGTCGCCGTCTACTACGAGAGCAACCACGGTCCCCGCGAGGGCTATGTCTATCCCTGCCTCAAGCAAGACCCTGATGGCCGGTGCGCGCTGCACCTGCGCACGTCCATCAACGTCTTCTTCTCCAAGGCGGATTGGAACCTGGACCAGAACCCCGAGGGCGGAACAGTCGTCGCCGAGCGAAACATCGGGTGCCAGTACCTGGAAGGCTGCAACCGGGACAATCCCGCCAGTACCCCAGGCCAGGCGTGCCGGGTCGCAGGCACCAACGAGTACTACTGCGGCTGGCTGGACGGCCCGATCACCGAGTGGGGCACCACGCTGTACCGCCTCGCAAACGACGAACTCTACGGCAACCTGGTGATGCCCATGGAGCGGGTGACGATTCCCAGGCCCGCGGGCGTGCGCAACCCCATGCCTCACGTCATCGTCGGCGCACCCACCACGGACCCCTTCCGCTGGATTCTAGGCTTCGAGGACATCCCGGGCGGCGGTGACCGCGACTTCAACGACGTGGTGTTCGTCATCAACAAGCAGAACGGCGGCAGCATTCGCTCCGCCACGGTGTCTGGAGACCTGTCGCCTGACATCGCCAACGACTTCGTCATCACGAAGGTGCGATTCAAGCGGCAGGATGACTACGCACCCCAGCCGCGCACGTGCACTGGCGGCCCGCCCTGCTTCACGGAGGAGATTCCCGGCGCCTGCACGCCCACGGATGGCCCTCGGCCCACCATCACCTATTCGTTGGCGGTGGACTGCCGCGTCTGCCAGCCCAACCCGGACACCGGGGCGATGGAGTGCGTCGCCAACCCGAACCCGCCCACGTGGTTCCCGGTGCACTTCCCCGACACGTCTCCGCCCACCCAGGAGGTGGAGTTGGACATCATGTCCATGGGATTCACCGGCTCTCAGCTCTGCTGGAAGGTGGACATCACCAGCCCCAGCGAGCTGTGCCGTCCCATCATCGACGACGTCGAGGTGGGCTACCAGGCCGTCCGGGCCGGCAGCTACTCGCGCGCCTCACCGTCCACGCTGGGCAATGTCATCGTCTGGGGCGTGAACGAGACACCGGGCAGCGCCTGGGGCGCGAATGGAACCTGGCCGGGCAACGGCATGCCCGCGCCCGGCACGCGCGCATATGACGGCAACAAGGACTTCACCATCCGAGGCCGGCTCTACTTCCGCTCGCTCTACGACCCGGAAAATCCGAGCGTCACCAACGCCGTCCAGCGGTGGGATGCCGGCCGGGTGATGGCCCTCACCTTCGGCACGAATGGACACGCCTCCGACCCGCTCCAGCGCAAGCTCTACACGATGAACGCCGCTGGCAACCGCAGCACCATCTCCGAAGAAATGACGGACACCAGCAGCGCCAGCCCGCTCTTCCCCGACTGGCTCTGTGACCAGGAGCAGAACGGACGGTACCTGTACGACCTCAACAATGACGGGACATGCGGCACGCCCTCCATCACCGCGCCAGAAAAGCGCGTGACGGACCACACCAACGACCGCAACTTCCTGAAGGAGTGGCTGTACGGCTGGGAGGACCATTACGCTCCCGGGCCCGCGAATGAGCGGCGGCCGTGGGCCCTGGGTGGCATCAACATGTCCACCGTGGCCATCACCATGCCACCGTACCTCGACACCTGGGCCTTGAATGCCCGCGCTGGCGAGCGAGACCTGTACCGCCGCAACTTCATGGATCCGCTCGCCACGCGTCCGACCGTGGCCTACGTGGGCACCATGAATGGCTATCTGCACGCCTTCGAAGCGGGCGCGTTCCGCAACTCCACGCACGACAACTGCGCGCCCGGCACGCAGGTGCGCGGCTACTTCGACACGACCGCCAGCTGCGTCCCGGGCAACGTCACCCCCCGCGACTACGGCTCGGGCGCGGAGCGTTTCACGTACATGCCACGCATGCAGTTGGAGCGGTACCGCAACACCTACGTGCGCTTCAACGGTTCGGGCAACCTGCCCCGGCCCTCCATGGATGCCTCGCCCCAAGTCGCCAACGTGGACTTCGGCATCCCCGGACAGCCTGCCTGGACCCGCGCAACCTCCGCAAACAAGACGCAGGGTGCCAAGACGGTCCTGGTCAGCGCTTCCGGCAAAAACAGCCCTGCCGTCGTCGCGCTCGACATCACCCACCCCGATGATGCCTGGTACCCGCTGCCGCTCTGGGAGTTCAACCTGCGCGAGCCCAGCATCGAACTGGCGTTCTCCACGGCGAAAATCGTGGACCCCACCGTGAACTTCCCGGACAACTCCGGCTCCAGTCATGCGCCGTCGATTGGCCGATTGACCTGGGGCTCAGGAACGGAAGGGAAGTGGGCGGCCGTCGTGGGCACAGACTACGTGCCGACCTCCCCGAACCACGCCGGTGCGCTCTACCTCATGGACCTGAAGACGGGGCAGCCGCTCGACTTCGGCGCGACGCCCGGCGGGACCAGGGCCGGCATCATCACCCTGGACCGAGGCTCCGGCATCGCCGCGAGCACGGCGCTCATCGACCTCGACCGTGACGGGAACTACGACGTCATGTACGTGCCCACCACGGCAGGCAATGTCTACCGCATCAACCTGGACACGGTGAACCCGAGCGCGCCCCTTGGCCGCAAGGTGAAGACGTGCAAGGTGGCCAGTGCGCCGGTCACCCTTTCGGACCATCCCGATGCTGCAACGGGACAGGACTCCATCTACCAGCAAATCCACTCCAACCTCGGCGTGAGCATCGTCCGCAACAGCGGGTCCCCCGTGGTCCGCTTCTACTTCGGTACGGGTGACAATCCGGACGAGTTCTCCGACGGCCCTCCGAACAAGGACAGCTATCGCTACCACCTGCTGGGCTTCGAAGACACCGACCCCTCGGGCACGCGCCCGTGCGAGTTGCTCGAGCCTCTGTGGGTACAGCAGTTGGATCCAGGCCAGGCAGTGTGGGGTGGCGTGACGCTGGCGGGAGACAAAGTCTATGCAAGCACCGCGGTGGGTGCGGCGGCGGACGTCTGCAACCTGAGCGAGACCGAGAGCGGTCGGTTCTACGAGTCCGGCCAGCTTCCGGATGGAACCAGCGCCCCTGAGATGAAGAGCGTGGCGCTGGGTGGCCATGCGGTGAATGCACCGGTGGTGCATGACGGCCACCTCCTCATTCCCACGGCGCTGGGCGAAGTGAGGGTCCAGGGCAGTGGCGAGTGGAACACCGGCAACGCCAACGGGGGCATGGCCCGCTCCAAGGTGCTCATCTACGCGCCCAGCCCGGACGGGAGGATTCAGCAGTGAAGTCCCTGAACAGGCGCCAGCACTCCCGGGGCATCACGCTCCTGGAGGTGCTGGCCACCATGGCCATCCTGCTGTTGGGCATCGGCGCGGCGATGCTGGTGGTGACCCAGACCAGCACCTCCAATCGTCGCAGCCTCAGCGCCACGCAGGCACAGCTCATCGCGGAGCAGGCGCTGGAGAACATCACGCTGCTGGGCTGCACGGTACAACCCCCGTGCATCAACCTGGTGGGCCTGGATGAAACCTACACCCTCTTCCAGACCAGTTCGGGAGAACTGCGTAACGCCCCTCATCCCAATCCGGAAGTCATCACGCGTGAGTACCAAGTCGTCGTGGACGTGGACGTTCCCTCGCAGCTCACCACCCTCGAGCCGGGCTCCACGGTTCCGGCGGACCTGACGCGGAACCTTATTCCCACGCAAGCAGACACCGCGGGGAACATCGCCCACGTCCGCGTCACCGTGAGCTGGCTGGAGCCAGGGCGGCGCGACCGGCAAGTAGTGATGCTCCAGACGAGGATGGCGCCGTGAGACTTTCTTCGATGCGGACTCAGCCCCGGATGCCGCGTGGCTTCACCTTGCTTGAGGTGATGATCGCGAGCGCTATCGGGCTCATCGTGCTTGGAGCAGGGCTGGTGGCGGCCATGCAGATGCAGCGTCGCTCCCACTTCGAGGAACAGACGATGCTGGCGCAGTCCACCGGCCGGGTGGTCAAGGACCTGATTGCCGCGGACCTGCAGCGCGCCGGTACGGGTATGGGTAATGCGCCCATCGTCTTCAGCGACATGCGCACCCAGACGGCTATCCAGGTGTGGACCGAGCCTGACCTCTCTGCGGTCGACGTGACGCGTCCCTTTCCCCCGGATCCCAACTTCGCACTGCCACCCGCGGGTCCCTACGAGGAGTTCGTGTCGGACGTCCTGCAGCTCCACTGGGGCGATACACGCGGGATGGTGACGCTGGCCAACTGCCTCCCCACCTCGAACGTGCGTACTGGGGCGCAGGACTTCTGCACGACCCTCAATCCCTCCCCACGGCTTCAGCCCACTGTCACGCCCTCACTCCCCGCCTTCGCGGTGAATCCCAACCGACAGGTGGCCTGCCATCTCCGCGTCCTCAACGTGAACACGGGCGGCAACTCCGTCACGGCCGATCCAGGCTACGGCACGGACCCCACGAACAACCCTCCGTGTGGCAACCCGGCCGACAACCTCTGGCGAGTCGACCGTCCAGACCAGGAGTCCTGGCGAATCATGCCGGCCCAGAGTGCTGCCTACCGGGTCAACTGGGCCAGCGGAACGCCCACGCTGGAGTATCTGGGCACGGGCGCAGCAGACTGGGTCGTCCTGAGCAGGGACGTGGAGCGCCTCAAGGTGCGGCTGGGCGTCATGAGCCATGTCCCGCCACTGGGCTTCCGCTGGTTCCCTGATGTCGCAACGGCTCTTCCCGAGCTTGATACCTGCACGATTGGAACCTGTGCCATTGACCAGCACCCGAGCGAGCTGCTCGCCCCAGCGACAGACGAGGAGTTGCGAATGCGGCTGCGTCAACGCATCCGCGAGGTGGAGGTCACCCTGGTGGTCCGTACGCCGCGGCAGGACCGGCAAGCCTTCAACCCTGACGCCCCCATCGAACTGGACCCGGAGGATTTTCCCATCGATGGCTTCAAGCGGCGCACCTTTACCTTCCGGGTGACGCTCCGGAACTTCGCCGCGGGTGGGCTGCTTCCCATTCCGGTGGGAAATTGAGCATGAAGCACACACGCGGAATCACCTTGCTGGAGATGATGGTGACGGTGGCCATCGCCGCCATCTTGCTGTCTGCGGCGCTGGTGGGCATCCAGACGCCCGTCAACCGCCAGCGGGAGAACGAGGCCACGCGGGAGCTCTGGGCCTCCACGCTCCGCGCCCGGCAGCGCGCCATCTCCACCAACCAGCCCGTGCGCATCGTCGTGGACGAGAACGTGGAGCAAGGTGATGGAACCCGGCGCACCGTGGCCCGGTGGGAACAGCTCCGGTGCGACAATGACTGGGACAACGCGAGCTGTCCCGCGAACGGCTGTGAGAACATCACCTGCCGCGCCAACCCGGACTGCTGCAGCGAGGTGGGTCAGGACATCGTCATTCCCGTCTCCATGAACGCGGCTGCGATTCACGGGCTCTGCTACATGCCCGGCACCGGCCGTCCCGTGCGCCCGGGCGACCTGGGCTGCATGCGGGACGCGCTCGATGACCTGCCCGCGCTGGATGCCGCAGCCCCGGGCAATCTGCGCTTCGACTTCACCTCGGGCCGCGCGCGCAGCCTCATCATGGTGGAGCCCCGGACGGGCTTGGCCAGCGTGCTGGACTGCAACTCCCAGGCGGCGATCGACCGCCCGGTGGCAGAGTGCGCGAACTGAGCTCGCGCCTCGCCTGAGAAGCTCCCCTCCTCGGACACACCCGCCGGGGAGGGTTCCACCCAGGCGGCCCGCTACGCCGCCAGGGCCTCGCGGCACTTGAGGCAGACGTCGCCGCCCTGCCCCACCGCTTCCGAGTACGTCCAGCAGCGCGGGCACTTCTCGCCGTGTGCTGGGAGCACCTCGGCCGTGACGCGGACGCCTTCGCCGAAGGCCTGCGCCACTTCCAATGTCTGCGCCGCGTCACCCTTCACGTCCGCCAGCTCCACCTGGCTGGTGATGAAGAGGCCCGGCAGCTCGGCCAGGTTCGCCTGGAGGAAGTCGCGCGCCGCGCCCTCCGCCGTCAGCACCACCCGCGCCTCCAGCGATGAGCCGATGCGCTTGTCCCGCCGCGCCGCTTCCAGCACGCCCTGCACCGCGCCGCGCACCGCGAAGAGCTTCGCGTAGCGCTCGGCCAGCGCCGGGTCCAACTTCGCGGACACCACCGGGAAGCCGCCCAGGAAGACGCTCTCCGTCGGCTTGCCCGGCAGCGTCTGCCACGCCTCCTCCGCCGTGAAGCTCATCACCGGCGCCAGCAGGCGCAGCAGCACCGAGGCCACCTCGTACAGCACCGTCTGCGCGCCGCGCCGGGGCTGCCCGTCCGCGCGCCACGTGTAGAGCCGGTCCTTGAGGATGTCGAAGTACACCGCCGACAAGTCACCGGCGACGAAGTCCACCACTGTCGCGTAGACGAGGTGGAACTCGTAGTCCTCGTACGCCTTGCGCACCCGCGCCACCACCTCCGCCAGCCGCCCCAACGCCCAGCGGTCCAACGGCAGCAGCTCCGCCTCCGGCACCGCGTGCTTCGCCGGGTCGAAGTCGTAGAGGTTGCTCAGCGCGTAGCGGACGGTGTTGCGAATCTTCCGGTAGCCTTCCGACAGGCCCTTCAGAATCTGGTCCGACAGGCGAACGTCATTGCGATAGTCGCTGGCCGCCACCCACAGGCGCAGCACCTCCGCGCCGTACTGCTGGATGACCTTGTCCGGCGCCACCACGTTGCCGCGGCTCTTGGACATCTTCTCGCCCTGGCCATCCACCACGAAGCCGTGCGTGAGACAGGCCTTGTACGGCGACATGTCGCGCGTGCCCACCGCCACCAGCATGGACGAATGGAACCAGCCACGGTGCTGGTCGCTGCCCTCCAGAAAGAGGTCCGCCGGAATCCGCTGCCGCTTCTCCAGCACCGCGGAGAACATGCACGCCGAGTCGAACCACACGTCGAGGATGTCCGTCTCGCGGCGGAACTCACCCTGGCCGCAGCGCGGGCACTGGAAGTCCGCGCCCAGGAAGTCCTTCACCGGCGTGCGGTACCACACGCCCACGCCCTCCTTCTCCACCGCCGCCGCCACCCGCTCCATCAGCTCCGGCGACACCACGGCTTCCTCGCAGCCCTCGCAGTAGGCGATGCAGATGGGCACGCCCCACGTCCGCTGCCGGCTGATGGTCCAGTCTGGCCGCGTCTCCAGCATGCCGCGGATGCGGCTGTGCCCCCACGAGGGCACCCACTGCACCTTGTCCACCTGCTCCAGCACCACCTGCCGGAACGTCTGCGTCCCATGGAAGGGCGCATCCATGGGGATGAACCACTGGTACGTCGCGCTCAGGATGACCGGATTGCGGCAGCGCCAGCAGTGCGGATACGTGTGCGCCACCGTGTCCGTGGCGCCGTTGAGCAGCGCGCCCTTCTCCACCAGCAACTGGATGACGACGGGGTTCGCATCGAACACGCGGCGGCCTTCCAGCACCGGCCCCACCGTGTCGTCGTAGCGGCCGTCCGGACGCACGGGGTTGTAGATGTCCAACCCGTACTTCAGGCCGACCTCGTAGTCCTCCTGGCCGTGCCCCGGCGCGGTGTGAACCAGGCCCGTACCGGCCTCCAGCGTCACGTGCTCGCCCAGGATGACGCGGCCCCGGCGCTCGTAGAATGGGTGCTGGTACGTCAGGTGCTCCAGTTCCTCGCCGCGCGCGTACGCGAGGATGCGCGACGGGTCCACCAGCGCCGCCGCGGAGACTTCACCGCCGGGCAACTCCACGTGCTTCACCGCCAGCTCGTCCGCCTTCACCTCCGCCAGAACCTTGGGCAAGAGCTCCCGGGCCACGCAGATGACGCGTGCGCCGAGCTGGTAGAAGACGTACTCGAATTCCGGGTTGACGGAGACGGCCAGGTTGGACGGCAGCGTCCACGGCGTGGTCGTCCAGATGACGAAGGCTACGTCCTTGCCCTTCAGCGAAGGCACGCGCTCGGCCAGCTCCGCCCCGGCCTGGAAGGCCACGTACACGGAGGGCGAGGTGTGGTTCTCGTACTCCACCTCCGCCTCCGCCAGCGCCGTCTGGTCGTACAAGCACCAGTACACGGGCTTCTTGCGGCGGTAGAGCATGCCCCGCTTCGCGAACGCGGCCAGCTCGCGGATTTCTTGCGCCTCGTAGGTGAAGTCGAGCGTCTTGTACGGGTGCTCCCACGAGCCGAACACGCCCAGGCGCTGGAACTCGGCCTTCTGGATGTCGACGAACTCCAGCGCGTAGGCGCGGCACGCCTCCAGGAAGGCGTCGCGAGACAGCGTGCGCTTGTCGATCTTCTTGTCCTTGAGCCGCTTCTCCACCGCCTGCTCAATCGGGAGCCCGTGCGTGTCCCAGCCGGGGATGAAGTCACACCGGCGGCCGGACATGTTCCGGTACTTCACCACGATGTCCTTGAGGACCTTGTTGAGCGCGTGGCCCGCGTGCAGGTGGCCGTTGGCGTAGGGCGGACCATCAGGCAGGACGAAGGGCTCCGCGCCCGCGTTCTGCTCCAGAATCTTCCCCCAAATCCCCCGCTCCGCCCACCAGCCGAGCATGCGCGGCTCGAGCTGCGCCAGGTTTCCCTTCATGGGGAAATCCGTGCGCGGCAGGTTGACCGAGTCCTTGAAGTCCTTGTCCTTCGGGGGCGTGTCGCTCATGTCGACAGCGGCCGTAACACGCTCCCTACAGGGCTTCAATCCGCGGCGGGGCTCGCGGGCGCCTGGGCGACGGTCCGGCGCACCACCACCACCGCCAGCCGGCCCTCCTTCGTGGAGGAGAACGACAGCTTGATTTCATCGTTCGGCGAGCGGAACAGCCGGGGCTCCTCTTCCAGGAAGCCCGCCTTGCCCAGCTCGGTCCGGTAGAAGGCCTCTACTTCGGACTGCCCGACCGAGACCGAGTACGTCACGGTGCGCGACGACTCCAGCTCCGCGTTCAGGACGTCCGTCGCGCCAGGAAACACCGGCGCCACGGTGGACTGCGGCTGCAACCGCCCCTGCCCGAGGTTGGCCTCACCCATGAACACCGTGGTGGTGCCGTCCGGGTTGGCCTGGAGGATGGCCGTGTAGGAAATGAACTGCTTGGTGTCGAGCGCGGTAATCATCGTCTCGCGCAAGAGCTGCGGCTGGAGCGACGCCTTGGGGACATGGAGCTCCCAGGCCTGGAAGCGTGACACCAGGTGCTGCCCAATGACCTCCGGCTTCTCCTTGCTGAGCACGGCGGACATGCGCACGGGCACGCCCTCCGAGACGATGACGCCCGGCACGTCCACCACCGCCACCACCTTGGGCACGTCCCAGGTGAACGGCAGGCGCTGGGCACGAGCCTCCCCGGCCAAGAACACCATCACTCCCGCCAGGAGTCCCTGCAGCACCTGTTTCATCCGTCACTCCACGAAGTGGCCGTCCCCCCTGGCCGGCCCGTTGACGCCTAAGACTCGACCTCGATGACCTGGGGCTCCACGTCGCCTTGCTGCACGTCCACGGGCGGCAACGGGGTCTTCGACTTGGGGCAACGCTTCGAGCAGGTGTCGAACTGCTTCTTGAACGACTCGGCGCACTTGATGGTGCAGGACATGTCCCGGCCCCGCGGGGGACATTTCGCGGTGCACTGCGACATTGCCGTCCCGGCCTTGTCGCTGCAATCCGCGTCGCACTCCGTACGACCACCAGCCGCGAAGGCAGCGGGAGACGCAAGCAGCACCGATGCCACACCCAGCTGAAGCCACTTCTTGAAACGCATCATGTCAGTCGCAGTCCTTACCCAGGAAGCAGCCATCCCGGCGCATGTAGCCGAGCCCGTACGGCATCGTGGTGATTCCACTCAAGAGCGAACCCGGCGTGGTGGTCCATCTGCCCATGCCAATGGGGTCCCGCAGGAGAGGAAACTGCGTGAACAGCGACTCCTCCCCCGCGGCACTGAGCCACATCGTCTTCTCCTTCATCCCCAGTCCCACCATGGCCAGCGCCGTGGGCGGCAGCGGGTTCATGAAGAGCGCCCGCTCGGCGAGCATGCTGGCCGCTCCCATGATGGGCATCACCGTAGGCGTATAGGTGGTGAAGACCGTGGCGTGGAGCGGTGCGTTGGTGCAGGGAATCAGCTGGTCCTGCATGAGGATGTTGCACGTGACCGACTCCACCTCACCCGCCAGGCCCCAGTCGTCGATGAGCATCGAGTAGCTCCCGGCGCACCGTCCGCCCACCGGACGCCCCACCGCGCAAACCTGGAGACTGGCCAGGCCATCTTCCATGTTCCGCTTCTGGTAGAGGCCTTCCTCCCCCTGGTCGAGGAAGGAGCGTGGAAAGCGCCACGCGTTCAGCGACGCCTGGGCACGGCACGCAGTGCCTCCATTGTCGCGGTAGACGACCCGGGTGGCCGTCGCGCCGCCCCACTCCACTCCCGCCCCCATGTCGCACGACACCGTCATGCCGTTGCCGGTCGTCAGTGCCTGGGTGATGCCCGCGCCCGCCGTGGCGGACAAGCCATTGAAGTCCGCGTAGCGCGCCTGCGCGTCGTTCGCCGCGTCCCTCATGGAGTCGCCAGCGGGGTCGTAGTCCAGCGGGAGCAGGTGCATCTCGCCGTGCGTCCCATCCCAGAGCGCGGAGATGGCGGCCTCCTGCACCTTCAGCGACAAGAAGCCCACTTCGGCGAAGTGGATGCCGAAGGCGACGACGGTGACGAAGAGCGTGACGCCGATGGCGGCTTCCACCATTGACTGGCCGCGCGCCTGCCGGGAACGAAGGGTCTTCTTCATCATTGGACTCCCCTGAAGCCCACGTTGCGCAAGGCCCTCAGCGCCCGGGCAGCGGCGGGAGCGCTGAGGCCCAGGGTGGACTCGGCGTCATCCAGGCCGGACTCATCCGTGTCCGCGGCCACCAACGTGGCCCGCCAGTACGGGTTGAGGAGGTTGGGCGGCTCCGACCAGTGGTTGAACCCGAGGCTCCGACCCCGGTGGTAGTAGGCGATGCCCGTCGCCATGGCCGTCTGGACGTCGTTCGGCGTACCGTCCGCCATCTGGAAGCTGCGGTTGTCGTACTCCGAACCGGCACCTGAGAAGCGGAAGCGGAAGGAGTAGTCCCACGGGTCCAGCTGGCGGCTGCGCAGGTTGCGCTGCACGACAGCGAAGTTCTTGGGCTGGCCGAAGTTGTTGTCCCCACCATCCAGGAGCTGAACAAGGTTGTAGTCCAGGAAGAGCGGCCAGATGCCGGGGCAGCTCGTCACCGGATTCAGACAGGGCATGAGCATGTGACGCATCATGGGACGGTCGTCGCGGCCCCCCGTCCACGTGTGCTCCGGCGACGGCATCATCCCTCCGGACGTCACGAGGCTCGCCTCGGTCGATTCGACGCCTCCCACCATGGACGGGCAGGGAGAGCCGCCACCGTTCCCCGTGTGGTCGTACAGGTAGAGGACGCGGCCCTCGTCTTCCGCGGTGATAGCGGGCGCATACGGGGGCAGCATCGGCATGTCGCGCCCCTTCTTGCCAAAGTGCGTCGTCCCCTCTGCCTGGGCAACGATGACCAGGTCGGGCGCATCGATGACTTCCAGGAGATTGAGGGTGTGCAGCATGTAGTCCTGGATCTGCCGATGGGAGACGAAGGAGAAGCCGCGGCTTCCCATGGCCGCATGCACGGCGTGTTGCACCGTCGCCGGGAGGTCACAGACCGCGCCATCGCTCGTACAGGCCGCGCCGCCGGTGAGCTCGTCGTTGTTGACGCCACCAATGGACGGCACCTGCCACGCGGAGTCGTTGGGGTTCGCCCCCGGCTGGACGTTGCTCACGATTTGATTGGCGAAGCGCTGTGAGTCCAACGCGCTCTTGAGCTCCTGGAAGTTCTCCCGCTGGGCAGCGTAGAGCGCGTTCTGCGCCAACTGGTGGCCGCGCATCTGGATGGCCACCAGGCCCTCGTACCGCTCGAAGACCCTGTCGACCCGGTCGTCCTCTTCGCGGAGCTCGTTCTGCAGCTTGCCCAGGTCGCTCACGCCCTTGATGCCGCACCGGCAGCGCCGCGCGCACGACGAGCTCTTCCAGGCGCAGGGGCAGCCGGTGATGATGTTCAGCTGATACGGCCACTCCCAGTCACTGTAGCCACCGCGTGCGGCGTTGAGATGGGCGCGGTAGAGACTGGCCCAGCTCACCAGGCTGGCGGCCCCCGCCTGCGCCACCGCGTGCGCAATCTGCACGCGGTTGATGACGGCGATGTTGTTGAAGGTTCGCGCGGTGGCCACCGCGTTCGAGAAGGCCGCCGCGTCCGCCACCGTCTGGGCTTCGATGCGCTCACGCACCTTCATGGAGAAGGACAGCGTCAGGGTGACCATCAGCACCAGCAGCAGCATGCTGAGGGCGAACAGCACCATCGTCTGGCCACGGGAATGGGAGCGATTCATCGGGGACAGTCCATGGATGCGAAATGACGCGCCTTGACGGGCGTCAGCATCCGCATGGTGAAGCTGGTTTCAATGGGGAACACGTACTCACGGCGGCCAACGCGGTTGGCCAGCTCCGTGCGGACGTCCGCGGCCAGGGCGTAGGGGCTGGGGAACTCACCGGCGCCCCAGTTCGCCTCGCGCTCGGCCAGCACCAGCGGATTGGCGTCCGTGTAGTCCTGGATGCCGAGCTGCGCGAGGAACATCCGCGACATCACCCAGTTCGCGAAGGGGATGCGCATCGGGTACCAATAGATGAGCCGCACCTCCAGGCGCCGCAGGTGCCCGGGTTCGTCGAACTCACGGTCCTGCGGGCTGTCCACGCCGCCGCCCGCCAGGCTGCGGTTGATCCACACGATGCTACCGGTGTGCACGCCGTCCAGCCCGGCCCGGTACCGGTTGTCCCGGCGCGGCGCGAAGGCCATGGCCAACCGCTCGGGTGCGCCCACACCGCCGCCGTGCTCCCCGCCCACCTGCGACGTGCGCATGCCGATGAAGGAGTGGAACGAAGGCAACAAGGCGAGGATGGCCGCGTGGCTCATCCGCTCGCACTCGCCGTGAGCCACGCTGCCCGCGCGCGTCGCGCGGAAGGCCGCGTACTGCGCGAGCACGCGCGCCTGCAGCATCAGAAACAGCTGAAGCGTGCCCAAGACCAGGAACACGACGAGCGGAAGCGACAAAGCCGCCTCCACCATCGCCTGACCGGACTGCCTCCCACGGCTCGGACGCTGTGAATTCATGGCGAGCGTATGTTCCGGGGATTCATCTGCGATCGGACATACGTCAACTTGACGGGGCGTTCCTTGCATCGCGAACAGGAGAACACGGCGCTGCGACAAACGCGCTTTTCTGGCGTGAAACAACCGAGTTACAACACCCACCGCTGACTCATGGGGCTAGCGCGACTTCATCCCCTTTGTATCCAGCTGGTACTTTTTCACCAACCGTTCAATCGACTTCCGGTGGAGCCCACTCTCACGCGCGGCGCGAGACAGGTTTCCTTCGCAGCGCGTCAAAACGCTGGTGATGTATTCGCGCTCGAAGTTCTCCAGCAGCTGCTCCTTGGCGTTCTTGAAGGAGAGGTGCTCGTTGAAGGGCAGCGGCCCTTCGCGGACCTGTCCCCGCACGCGGGGCGGCAGGTGCGCGGGCTGAATCTCCTCGCCCTCACTGAAAGTGAGGACGTGAGACAACACGTTCATCAGCTCACGCACGTTGCCGGGCCATGAATACGACATCAGCAGGCCCAGGGACTCCGCGGAGAAGCGCTTCTTGCCGTGCTTGCCCACCACTTCCGGATCCGCGAGCGCGCGCTTGAGGATGAGGGGAATGTCGTCGCGGCGCTGTCGCAGCGGCGGCAGTTGGATGGTGATGACGGACAAGCGAAAGTAGAGGTCCTCGCGAAAGCCGCCGCCCTGAATCTCCTTCATCAGGTCGCGGTTGGTGGCGGCGATGACGCGGCAATCCACCTCGATGACGTCGTTGCCACCCACGCGCCGCACTTCATGGTTCTCCAGCACGCGCAGCAGCTTGGGCTGAAGGTCCAGCCGCAGCTCGCCCAGCTCATCCAAGAAGATGGTGCCCCCGTGCGCGCGCTCGAAGGCGCCAGGCCTGCTGCTCACCGCGCCGGTGAAGGCGCCCTTCTCATGGCCGAACAACTCGCTTTCGATGAGGTTGGGGGGAATGGCGCCGCAGTCCAGCACCTCCATGGGCCCCTTCGTGCGGCCGGACAGCTCATGGATGGCGCGCGCCACCAGCTCCTTCCCGGTGCCCGTCTCACCTTGGATGATGACGGACACCCCCATGGGGGCGATCTTCTTGATGAGGCCGAATATCTGCCGCATCTTCATGCTCTGCCCCACCATGCCGCACAGCTCGCCCTCGCGGTCGGGCTCGATGGTGACTTCCTCATCCAGTGGCGCGAAGGTCAGCACCGACGAGCCCGCGCGAATCTGCGAGCCCGGTGACAGGTAGGCCCGCTCGATGCGCCGGCCATCCAGGAAGGTGCCGTTGGTGGAGCCCAGGTCCACCAGCAGATAGCCGCGCTCGGTGAACTGGATTTCGAAGTGGTGACGGCTGGCGGTGCGGTCCTCCACCAGCACCAGGTCATTGCCTGGATGCGCGCCGCAGCGCAGCCGCTCCTTGTCGCTCACCACCGAGCGGCCGGTGTCCGGTCCGGAGGTGACGGCCAGGCGGCACTTGTGGAGCTTCACCGTGGTGCGCGGGTCCACCACGAGCGTTTCGCTCAACAACGGAGAGTGGTTCAGGTCTTGTCCGACGTCGCCGGGACTGGTGTGGATGTCGTCAGGGTGCAGAGGGGGAGCACTCATCTGCGCACGAGGATAGCAAAGGCCCCCCACGAGGCCCGCCCCTCGCGGGCGTCCGTGCTAGGCTCTCACGCCCCGCCCATGCCTCCGCGCAAAGTGAAGTCGAAGAAGGTCCCGGCCCTGCCCGGGTCCCAGGCACTCGACCGTCCCGAACGGGCCCCACGGCGAGGCCACGCGAAGAAGACGGTCGTCATCCTGTCCCGCAAGCGCGCGCTGTACTCCACGCGGCGGCTGGTGGCCGCCATCCGCGCGCGGGGCCACCGCCCGTTGGTGCTGGACACGCTGCGTTGCTGCCTGCTGCTCGCGCAAGACGCGCCGCGCATGACGTACCGCGGCGTGGAGGTGCGTGGCGTGGACGTGGTGGTGCCGCGCATCGGCGCGTCCATCACCGCCTATGGCCTGGCGGTGGTGAACCACTTCGAGATGATGGGCGTGCCCGTCCTCAACCCGCCCACGTCCATCGCGCGCAGCCGCGACAAGCTGCGCGCGCTGCAGTACCTGTCGCGCTCCGGGCTGGACATCCCCCGCACCGTCATGGCGCACGACCGCAGCAACGTGCGCCGGCTGGTGGAGGAGGTCAACGGGCTGCCCGTCATCATCAAGCTCATCAAGGGCACCCAGGGCGTGGGCGTGATGATTGCCCACACGCTGTCGGAGGTGCAGACCATCCTCGACACCTTCTGGGACCTGGGACAGGAAATCGTGCTCCAGGAGTTCGTCGCGGAGAGCGAGGGACGGGACGTGCGGGCCCTCGTCGTGGGTGACCGCGTGGTGGGCGCCATGCGGCGCAAGGCCAAGTCCGGCGAGTTCCGCTCCAACATCCACCGCGGCGGCGAAGGGCAGGCAATCGAGCTGACCGCGCCCTACACGGAAGCCGCCGTGCGGGCCGCGCGCGTCGTCGGGTTGGAGGTCGCGGGCGTGGACATGCTGGAGGGCCACGCCGGCCCCCGACTGATGGAAATCAACTCCAGCCCGGGCTTCGAGGGCCTGGAGCGCGCCACGGGCATGGACATCGCGGGGGCCATCATCGACCACGCGCTGAAGTACGCCGAGGCGAAGCGCGCCGGGTGAGCGCGAACCCGGGTCACGTGAGGTTGCTCGCCTGCTTTCGAGCAGACACACAGCCGGGGCAAGGCACCTTGCATGCTCCTCAGGAACACAGGAATGCCTCCGTGGCCCGTGTGTCCTGAGGAGTTGGCAGCGACGCGGGTGCCCCTCTAATCTGGCGGCCCTCAAATGAAAACGCTGCACAAGCCGCTGCAGATCACCGTCTACCAGGACGTGCTGTGTTCCTGGTGCTACCTCGCCGACCTGCGCCTCGATGTCTTGCGCCAGGAGCTGGGCGAAGCCGTTCGCTGGAGCGTCAGGCCGTATCCGCTGCGCGTCCATGACGTGCTGCCCACGACGCGCGAACAACGCGCGTTGGTGGAAGAGGTCGAGCGCGCACAGCGCGAACCGGATGCCGCCGCGCGCATGTTGTCCACGGACCTGTGGCTCGGGGGAGATCCACCGCGCACCAGCGTGCCGGCGCTGGCGGCACTGGAAGCGGCGCGGCTGCAGGGCCCGCAGGCGCGCGCGTTCCTCGCCCGCGCCATGCAGCGCGCGGCGCTGGAGCAGGGCGTCAACGTGTCCCGCCCGGACGTGGTGTTCGAGCTGGCCTCGCGGGTGGGCCTGGCGATGAACGAATTCTCCGCGGCCTTCCGCTCGGAGGAGACGCGCCGCCTCATCCTCGACGAGCACCGGGATGCCACCCACCGTGGCGTGCGGGGCGTGCCCACGCTCGTCATCGGCGGCCGGTGGATGCTGTGCGGCCTGCGTGAGCTGGCCGAGTACCGCGAGCACATCCTCGCGTGCCTGGGCAAGGTGTCCGTGCCCCGCTCGGGTTCACCCGAGCGCGTGGTGCACTGAGGCGCCCCACCCTTCCGGAGGCCCTGCGCGCGACGGGCGCGCAAGGCCCCGTGTGGAGGTCAGGCCTCTTCGGCGCCGCTGCTGAGCGCCATGACGAGCCCGGCCATCAGCAACTGCAAGAAACCCAGGGCGGGAATCACGGGCACGCAGCAGAGGAACACGCTCACCGTGGCGAGCAAGCCCCCCAGCAGCATCGTTCCAATCATGGGCAGGCGCTCACCGCGCGAGTAGGCGAAGCAGCGGCGCAGCGTCTCCACGGCGCCGGGCGAGTCGGTTCTTGCCAGCTCCGGCTGCAGCAGGATGAGCGGCGTGAGGAGCCACCCGCCCGGGAAGACGTAGAGCGCGAAGGCCACGAACCCCATCACCGCGAAGCCCGGCAACATGGGCGTCACGGCCGCGTCCAGCTCCGAGGGAGGCAGGTCCTTCAGCGCCACCAGCTCCGACCAGGACACGGTGCCAGTCGCCAGTCCCGCGCCCACCGCGCTCACGACGATGAGCAACAGGAGCGGGAGCATCAACAGGAAGGACAGGAACAGCGTCCCCAGGTACGTGGGAATCTTGCCGAACTGGCTGAACATCCGCCCCAGGTCCGCGCGCCGGCCGCTGAGCACGTCCATGCTCATCCGGAGGAAACCCAGCGTTATGCCGCCCTGGATGGCGTAGGAGCCAATGATCCCGATGAAGAAGCCCAGGACGGTGATGACGGTGCTCCCCGTCGCGCCACCGACCATCGAGGAGACTTGCGAGACGACCTGCCCGGCGAAGGAGCCCGCCAGGAAGATGAGCACGCCGACACAGAGCATCACCCACTCGCGCTTGAACGCATCCCAGGACAAGTCCATCAGCCCGGAGACGCTCCAGTTCTCGCGGTTCAGCGGAAAGGCCTGCCCCACGCCCTCGCGCTGACGGCAGGCCGGGCACCAGGCTTGCGAGCCACCCTCGCCGCAGGTGCGGCACATGAAGTTGCCGCAGCGGGAGCAGGTGCCCACCGCATCGAATCCCGGGTGGAGCGGACAGCTCGCGCCCGAAGTGAACTCCGTCTCCGCCATGGTGCATCTCCCCTCGCGCCGCTGCTCACCTTTCCGGGACAGGCGGCACGCACATTTCCCCCTACACCAACCCAGGCGGTGTCCACCAGAGGACGAAGGGCGTTATCCTGGGGCTAGAGGGTGGACGAAAGCGGGACTGCCCCCGGGCGTGAATTTTCTCCACGCTCGGCCGTCTTCCTCGCGTGGCCGCAAGGTGGACGGCCCGGCCGTCCACTCCGCCCAGGAGAGTCACCACATGCGCCGCCTGCTCGCCCTCGCCGTTCCGCTTGCCCTGATGATGGGCACTGGCTGTGTCGCCCACGTCCACGGGCCGGCACGTCACCACGCCCCGGTTCAGGTCATCGAGTACAGCTATTCGAGCGACCACCCCATCCCCGATGACTTCGGCGGCGGCTGGTGCCCGTACTCGCACGTGCATGTCCACGACTACGAGCCGACCACGACGTACTACGTCTACTCGGACGACGCGTACTACTACAGTGGCCCGTCGGTGGTCTGGTACTGGAACGACCACCCGCACGCGCACGGCGGCCTCTGCAACATGCACGGGCGCCACTCCCACGACTACTACCCGAGCTCGGGCAGCATCTACCGCTACGAGCGCAACCGCGGCTACGTGTGGAGCCGCACGCACAGCGCTTCCGCGGGCTACGGCTACGTGCGCCCGGCGACGCGCCCCTCCAACCGCCCCGCGGTGCCCGGCAACACGTACAGCGGCACCCGGCCTCCCCCGGGAGGTACGCGCTGGACCACGCCGCGCGGTTCCAGCTCGGGCGGCAACCACCGGCCGTCGCGTGGCCAGGGCAACAACTCCGGCAGCGGCTGGAGCAGCCCTCCCGCGGGACGCTCCTCGAACAACGCCGCGCCCAGCAACAACTCCGGCAGCGGCTGGAGCAGCCCTCCCGCGGGACGCTCCTCGAACAACGCCGCGCCGAAGGACGACGACTCGCGTGACAACAACAGCGGCAACCGCTGGGGCAGCGGCAACTCCGGGAGCAGCGGCAACTCCAACAGCGGCAACTCCAACAGCGGCAGCGGCTGGAACACGCGGGGAGGCAGCAGCTCGGGCTCCAGCAGCTCGGGCTCCAGCAACTCCAACTCCAGCTCCAGCGGCAGCGGCTGGGGACGCGGTGGCAGCAGCTCCGGAAGCAGCAACCGGAGCTCCAGCAGCAGCTCGGGCTCCAGCTCCAGCAGCGGTGGCTGGGGACGCGGAGGTAGCAGCAGCGGGAAGTCGTCTTCGGGCTCCAGCGCGCCTCCGTCCGGCCGCTCGGGTTCGTCGTCCTCCTCCGGCGGCAACGGCCGCTGGCGCTGAGGCGGGCCACGCCCGCGAACAACACCTGGCTTCCACATGAACGGCGCCGCGTCCCACTCCGGGGCGCGGCGCTGATGTTTTTCGGACAGCGCGGCGCCCTCCAGCCCCATGGCCAACACCACCGCGGCGTCGACCAGGGGACGAACGGAGCGTGGGGTGGATTGCCGCCACGTGAGGCCGTGGAGAGCTTTCCCGCGATGATGCGTCCTCTCCTGATGGTTCCATGTGCCGTGCTGGGACTCTCACTGGGCTGCGGCCCTGGCGATTACACACCCGCCCCTGGCGTGCAGACCGACGACGCCGAGGCCGTGGACCTGGACAACCTCCGCATTGGTGTCAGCGGCACGGTGGACCTGCTCCCCGAAGCTCGGCGGTTGCTCGAGGCCCGGGGCCTGCCCCTGCCCACGCTGGAGGGAGCGCCCCTCACCGCCGCGGAGCCTCTACGGCTGGCGGTGAATGACGCCAACGCCACCTTCGGCACCGCGCCGGCCGCCGCGGATGGCGCCTTCACCGTGCGCGACGTGGCGGTGCGGGAGATGCACTTGAGCCTCGCGGTGGGCGCGGAGGCCGCGGGCCTGGTGCCCGCCCATACCGTCGTCTACGACTCCGCCTTCACTGGTGCCCGGCCGCGCACGGACATCATCGGCGCGCGCGTGTGGGCGCTGCCGGACGCCTTCCATGACGCGCTCAGCATCGCCGTGGGGGAGAGCGCCATCCGGGGCCACACCGACAACCGGGCGGCCACCCTGCGCGATGCCGGCTTCGTGCTGGGGCGCGTGGTGGATGCCAGCGGCCATCCCGTCGCTGGCGCGAAGGTCGCCCCCGACGGGGAGGCGCTGGCTGGTCGCATCTACTACCCCACCGCCGACCTCCAGGGAGCGAACCAGGAGGGCACCGGCCCGGACGGATTGTTCGTCTACGTCCACTCGGGCGCGGACGCGGAGGCCTTCCTCCTGTCCGTCACGGGCACGGACGGCTACACGCCGCGCAACGTGGGCGTGGCGCGGGGCTGGGGGCTGGTGCTCACCGTCCATCCCGGCCTCCACCCGCCTCCCTAGACAGCGCGGCGCCCGGCCTTCCGCTCGCGACTCGGCTGCTCGGGGTCTGCTGCCTCGCGCGCTGGCCGCCCCCATGTTCCGACGGAGGCGCGCACGGCCCGAGCCAATGACTGGCGGCGCCCCCACCGTCCGCACCCATCGCTGCGCCGCACTCGCGTCCGATGCCGGAAGCAAGGGCGCGACGCATCTCTCACTGGAGCGTCTCGACCGGGGGCCTCGGGCTGGTGCGTCACGGGAGGAGCCCTGTGCGTTCCTGGGGGACGCCACGATGAACGAGTGCTGGAGGCCGCAGCGTCGGAGCGCGGCCATGGCCCACGGCATCGCCTGGCTCGCGACGCTGGGCGCCCCGCTCGTGGGCGCGCTGTACCTCCTGGGCTGGGCCTGGGATGTGGAGATGCTGAGGCCCGGCGTGGCCGGCATCCCCATGACGCCGGTGACGGGCATCGCCATGATTTTCGGCGGCGCCGCACTGGGCCTGCGGCTGCACTCCCGCCCGTTCCGCCATCAGGAATCCACGGCCACCGCCTGCGCGCTGGTGATGGTCGTCATCGGCGCGGTGAGTCTCCTGCGCGACATCACCGGCTGGGACGTGGGGCTGGAGCACCTCATGCTGCGCCTGCTCGATGGACACGCCTCGTCGGTGCTCCCTCGGCCCTCTCCCCTCTCCGCCACCTGCATGACGCTGCTGGGCGCGGCCCTGGCCCTCCCGGAGCGGAACCACTCCGTCCGGCTGCGCGACACGCTGGTCGTGTTGTCGCTGGTGACCTCGACGCTGGGCCTCAACGGCCTGCTGATGGGCCCCTTGTTGACGGTGGGCACCCTGCCCTTCCTCGCCGAGCGCAGCATGGGCCTGCCCACCGCGCTGACGCTGATGCTGCTGGCGGTGGGCACGCTCTGCGCACGGCCGGGGCTGGGGCTGATGGGCCGCATCACCCGCGACTCGCTCGGCGGCTTCCTCGCGCGCCGGTTGGTGCCGGTGACGCTGCTCGGCCCCTCGGTGCTGGGCATGGTGTTGATGCTCCTGCACGAGGTGCGCGCCATCAATCTGGAGGCGAAGCTCCCCATCTTCGCCACCTTCGTGAGCGCGGGCGGCGCGGCGCTCGTGCTCATGTCCGCGCGGGCCCTGGACCACATTGAAGCCCACCGCCAACAGGCCACCGCGGCGCTGGAGGCCTCCGAAGCACGCTACCGGGGCCTGCTGGAGACCACCCCCGCGCCGCTGCTGACGGTGGACGCGCAAGGCCTGCTGCGCTTCATCAACGCGGAGGCGGAACGGGTGTTCGGCTACCCGCGCGAGGAGCTGCTGGGGCGCGAGGTGGAGGTGCTGATCCCCGAAGGACTCTCCGGTGGCCGGAGCCTGGACACCGGCTTGGGCGAGCGCGCCATCCAAGGCCGCCGCAAGGACGGCAGCCCGCTGTCACTGGAGGTGCGGCTGAGCCCGGTGTCAGGCCCGGAGGGCCCCAGCGTGCTCGCTGTCGTCCGCGACGTGTCGGAGCGGGAGCGGTACCTCGCCAAGGTCCAGCGCGCCCGTGAGGAAGCGGAGATGCAGCGCAGCCAGGTGCAGGCCCTGCTGGACCACACGCCCGTGGGAATCGTCTTCGCGGAGGCGGACGGCAGCGGGCTGGTGGCCAATCCCGTCGCGGAGCAGCTGCTCGGGCGTCCGCTGAAGGGCGTGTCGCTGGAGATGACGGGAATCAACCCCCTCGTGCTCACCACCGACGGCAAGCCGGCTCGCCGGGAGGACGTGCCCATCGTCCGCGCGCTGCTCACGGGCCAGCTCGCAGGGCCCGAGGAGTTCCTCATCCTCCACCCCGACGGGAGCCGACTGCCGGTGTTGATGACCGCGGCCCCCGTCTTCGGCCCCGGCGGGAAGGTGCGCGGCGTGGTCTCCACGGCCCAGGACGTGACGACGCGTCACGAGCTGGACCGGCTTCGCGAGGAATACGTCAGCCTCATCTCCCACGACCTGCGCAATCCGCTCCACACCATCAGCCTGCGCGTGGGACTGCTGCGGCGCGCCCTGCGCGAGCGGAACCTGGAGCAGGAGGAATCCATGACGGAGGCCATCCAGCGCAGCGTGGCCTGGATGAACACCATGATTGAGGACCTGCTGGAAGGCTCGCGGCTGGAGTCCCAGCGGGAGACGATGCGCCGCGAGCCCCGAGACCTGGCGCGCTTCCTGGAAGAGGTGATGGAGCGGGACGTGGCCCCCGACGTGCGCGAGCGCTTCCACCTGGAGGTCCCAGGCGCGCTGCCCCCCATCTGGATGGACGCGGCGAGGCTGGAGCGGGTGATGGCCAACCTGCTGAGCAACGCCGCCAAGTACAGCCCCGGTGGGAAGCCCATCACCGTGCGAGCCCAGCTCCAGCCGGGACAGGTGGTGGTGTCGGTGAAGGACCTGGGCCCGGGGCTGAGCCCGGAAGACGCCGCGCGCGTCTTCGACAAGTACTTCCGCACGCAGAAGAGCGGCGCGTCGGACACGAAGGGCCTGGGCCTGGGGCTGTACATCAGCCGCCTCATCATCGAAGCGCACGGCGGGCGCATCTGGGTGGAGAGCGAGCCCGGCCAGGGCTCCACCTTCAGCTTCAGCCTGCCCGTGGCCCCGCCCGGCGCGAACCCGCTCCCGCCCCAGGTCCCGGATGACCAGGCCCCGGCGGCGGGAGACGGCTCGGCCGTCAGCGCGTAGGGGCCCAGCGCGGCAACCAGTCCGGCCCCTTGGCGGTCGTCAGACGCGTCTGCCCGCTGCCATCCGCGCGCATGAGGTACACGTCCGTGTCGCCCTGGCGCTCGGACACGAAGGCCAGGTACTTCCCGTCCGGACTCCACGCGGGCATGTCGTCCCGGTGCTTGCCGTCCGTCAGGGCCACCGGCGCGCCGCCCGCCACCGGCACCATCCAGATGCGGGCGTTCCCATCCGGCAGACGGCTCACGTACACCAGCCGTTGCCCATCCGGACTCCAGGCGGCCTCGCGCTCGTCGCCCTCGAAGGACTCGCCCGACACGGCGCGCAGGTCCGAACCGTCCGGACGGAGGAAGTACAGCCGGTCCTTGCGCTCGCGATCGCTGACGATGACGAGCCACTTGCCGTCCGGGCTCCACTTCGGCGTGCGGTCCTCATGGTGGAAGAAGGTGAGGCGGCGCTCACCGCTGCCGTCCGCGTTCGCCACGTAGACTTCGGGGTCGCCCTCGCGGCTGCACACGAAGGCCACCTCCTTGCCATCCGGAGACACCGCCGGCTCGAAGCAGCCTTGTGGCACCTGCGTGAGGCGCACCTCCGGAACACCCTCGCGGGGCTCCAGGCGCACCACGTCACTGAAGCCCTCCGCGTCGGACTCGGCCACCAACCAGGTGCCATCCGGCGCCCAGCTTGCGTTGCGCGCACGCGCCCGGGGCGGGTGCAGCGGTACCGCCGGGCTCTTGCCATCCAGCGGCAGGACCCGCATCTGCTGGCGGTGCAGCCCGTCCTCCTCCGCCGCGGAGATGACGAGCAGCGACTTGCCGTCCGGCGACAGGGGACCGGGGTACATGTCCTCCTCGCCGCGAGTCAGCTGCGTCTCCACGCCCTCCGGACTCACCTTCCAGACATCCTTCCGCCCTGCCCGCTCCGACAAGAAGATGACCGCGCCTGGAATGGCGCGAGCCTCCTCCTTGGACAGCGGCCCGGAGCCGGACGTCCCGCCACACCGGCCGGAACATCCGACACCGAGCACGGCGAGCGCGGTCAGACACCGCGCCCGCCACGGCCAGGAACGTTGAAGCCGTTCAAGGCCCCGCATCACCACCTCACTGAATCCGGAGGGCGTCCGCCATGACGACGTAGCCTTCGGTGGCCCAGCGGCTCAGCTGCACCTTGTTCCAGCCGGCGTTGAAGTTGTAGGTGCCCAGCGTCACCCACTTGCTGCCGTTGGTCTGCTGGTTCACCGTCACCGTGCTGTTGCCGCCCGCGTGCGTAATCATGAAGGGCGCCGCGGGAGAGCGGTTGGTGCCCTGCACCCACCAAGCCTGGATGGTCCGGCTGCCCGCCGCAGGCATGTGGAAGTGGAACACCGCCGGCTCGGAGATGGGCTGCGTGGAGGCGTAGTAGTAGTCGTTGCCGTAGTAGCCCGCGCTGGTGCCACGCGCCCAGGAGGACGGCACCGCGATGTAGCCCTTGCTGGAGTCGTTGTTGGCGTTGTTGCTGTCCACGACGATGGCCGGGTTCGTTCCACCGCCGCCGTCACCACACTCGCTGCGAATCTTGCTGATGTACGTGGACCACGGCCAGTTGGGGCCCGGGTCCGTGCGAGTCTCCGGCTGCAGCCGGCCGTGCGCCACGATGTGGTAGCTGTCGCGCGGGATGCCCTGGTCCCGGGTGATGTTGCACGTCAGCTTGGCGGAGGTGGTGATCATCCCCGAGGAGAACGAGGCCGAGCTGGCGTAGCCACCGTGCTCGATGCCGATGGAGAAGTCGTTCGTCGACCGGCCGTTGAGGTGCGACTTGACGCCGCCGTTGAGGCTGCTGCGGTAGGCGGCGGCCACGTGCCAGGCGCGGCTCGACTCACGCACCAGCTGCGACACCTCGGTGCCGCTCTCGTTGACCACGTAGTGCGCGCTCACGCCCGCGGCGGAGTTGGTCAGCCAGCTCCAGCAACCCGAGTAGCCACCCTCACAGGTGTGGATGACGACCATCTGCTGACCGATGCCAGCGGGCCGCGCGTTGTAGTTGGGCGACGGGCGCCAGATGGAGGCCGCGTAGTCCGGGCCGGCCGCCAGGGCCTGCATCTTCGGCAGGGCGAACTTCGGCTCGACCTGGGTGGCATCCAGCGACACCGCCACCTTGCCCGCCGGCGTGAAGGCGCCCGCGCCCTCGCGCAGCACCGAGTACACGTCGTTGTGGATGTAGTGCGCCTGGATGTCCGGGTCGGAGATGTCCGTCAGGCGCACGGCCACCGGGGCCCACGCGCCCAGGTCCGCGCGGTCGATGCCCGCCTCGTCGGCGTACTTCGACAGCAGCGCGGCGCCGGCGCGCAGGTTGGCCAGCGGCTCGTCACGCACCGCGTCCGCGGACACACCCGCCAGGGCGGCGCCGTCGGTGATGAGCTGACCGCGCAGGGCCAGCAGACCAAAGGCCGCCGGACGGCCCTCGAACTCCTCCTCGCCGCGGACGTGCTCCCAGCGCGTCTCCGCGTAGGAGATGGCCTTGAGCAGGTTCACCGGAACGTTGAACTCACCAGCGGCCTTCGCGAACTGCGCGTCCAGTTCGTTGGGCGTGCGGCGAGCCGCATCGGCCACCGCGCGGGCGGCGTCGTCCACCGCGCCTGCGGGAACCTGCGACTCAGGTGCTGTTTCTTCCGGAGACGTTTCGGTCTGGGGGCCACAGGCCGTCAGGGCCATGGCCGCGGCCGTCACCGCGAACGTCTTGCGCAACACGTGCATGGAAACTCCTTGAAGGGGGGTCAGCAGCTCCACGGTCGCCCCCGTCCCACGGGAGCGGCGCAGGGCGCCATGCCTGAGCACCATGCATGCCAGCCACGCGTTCCCAGGGAGCACCTCTTTTTCTCGACCCCAGGTGGAGCATGGATGCTCCACCTTCCCGTCAAGAAATCTGCCCTCGAACCCGGGCCCCCGACGGCGCAACCACCTGGAATCAGGGATGACGCACATGTAAGCCCTGACAACCCAGGCGTCGGATTGGCCAACCGATGTCGCACTGACGTGTTTCGAGACAACTCGACGTAAAGTTACTTTACTACCTTTCCAGTTCCCCCCACCTTTTGGCGTGACACCGGATGCAGGGGATAGGACGAGGGGGCCGACAGGGGCGAGGGCTTCCGCTATGAGGGGGCCATGCGGCTCTTCGGAATCGGCGACACCCACCTGCCCTCCACGCGACAGAAGGACATGCACCGCTTCGGGTGGTCCGAGCACCCCCTGCCGCTGCAGCGCGCATGGGATGAGCGGGTGGCTCCGGAGGACGTGGTCATCGTGGCGGGGGACATCTCCTGGGCCACGCGGGCCCACGAGGTGATGGATGACTTGGCGTGGCTGGACGCGCGCCCGGGCCGCAAGGTGCTAGTGCGCGGCAACCACGACTACTGGTGGGGCGACTCCGCCTCCAAGCTGCGCAAGCTGCTGGAGCCCTTCCGCACCCTGGAGGGCTTCCTCCACAACAACGCCGTCGTCATGGGCCCCTGGGTGATTGCGGGCAGCCGGCTGTGGACCGCGCCGGAGGCGCCGCCCATGCCCGGTGGGGAGATGGGGGACGAGGCGGCGGACACCGGCTACGTGGAGCGGGAGACGCGCCGGCTGACGGCCTCCATGGAGGACGCGAAGAAGAAGGAGGCGGCCAGCGCCACGCCGCTGGTGCGCGTGGTGGCCGTGCACTTCCCACCGGTGTACGCGAACGAGAAGTCCACCGCCTTCAGCGAGCCCATTGAAGCCTTCGGACCGAAGGTGTGCGTCTATGGCCACTTGCACGCGGCCGGCATCGCCGCGGGCTTCACGGGCGAGCGCGGCGGCGTACGCTACGTGCTGGCCTCGTGTGACGCGGCGGGCTTCGCCCCGGTGCTGCTCGACGAGGTGTGAGGAGGCGCGCCATGCCGTCCAACAAGGCGGAGCTCGAGGCCCGGCTCGCGGCCGTGCACCCTGGTGATTCGGTGCGCGGGCTGTTCTTCAAGTCGGTGCTCAGCCTCGTCCAGCAGCAGGCGGGCCTGACGGCACTTGAGACCGTGCGCCAAGGGGCGCTGAGCGCGGCGTACACCGACTTGCTCACGTACCCGGCGCAGGACTTCCTCACGCTCCTCTACCGCGCGGCGGACGCGCTGGAGCCGCTGCTGGGTCCCGAGGACGCCGTCTTCCACGCCTGCGGAGAGAAGGACGTGACGCGCTTCTCCACCGGGCCGGGCATGCTCATCTTCGGAATCATCTCCCGCGGGGACCCGCAGAAGCTCTTCGCGGGCGCGCAGATGGGCTACGGCGCGGCCGTCAGCTACGGCAGCCGCGACTACGTGCCCACCGGCCCCACCTCCGGAACGCTGCACATGCGCCGGGACATGCTGCCGCCCGCCTACCACGAGGGCATCCTCACCGGCGCGCTGAAGGTGCTGGGCCTGCGAGGCACCGCGCGCGCGACGCCGCGAGGCATCGACAGCGCGGACTACGACATCCAGTGGGCTTGAGGCGCGGCGCTCAGTCCACGCGGGTGTAGGTGACGTCCAGCTCGGCCACGACGCGCTCACCCACCGACGCCTGGCAGGTGAAGGTGTGCGCGTCACCGTCGTGCGCGCTGCGAACGGCGCCGAACGTCACCGTCTGGCCCGCGTAGGCCAGGGTGTCCGCCTTCAGGCGCACATCCTTCGCCATGCAGCGGGCCCACGGCGCGCCTTCCAGCCGGCGAAGCAGCGTGGTGGCCACGCGCGTCATCCCACTGGCCACCACGGCCACCGGCATCACCGGGTGCAGCGCGAAGTGCCCCTTGCACATCTCCGCCGTCACCGGCCCCAGCGTGGCCGACAGGCTCTCACCATCCGGCCGCCAGTCGCGCAGCGCCAGCGGCTTGCTGTAGGGGTTCTGCCGCAGCTTGGCCCACTCCTCGGGGGTGCGCTGCACGCCGTCGTCGCGGCGCGGCTCGCGGCGCATGTCCACCCGGGCCTCGCCGAACAGGCGCGTGAAGGCGGCGGCGGACAGCACGTTGTAGTCCACCTCCAGGCGGAAGAACGGCGTGCCGTCCGGCAGCGACAGCAGCGTATGCGCGGTGGCCGAGCGGCGGCCGGTGAACTCCGCCTTCGCCAGCCCCCACAGCAGGTCCGTGGCGCGGGCCATGGGCTCGGGGCGCAGCCACTGCCCGCGCGCGCCGCACGCCAGGTAGAAGTGCTGGCCGTCCTTGGGCGACATCAGCGCGGACGCGCATGAGCCCAGAATCGCCAGGTGCCGCCCCGCCTCACCCAGGCCAATGGGGCCCGCTTCCGCGTCCGGGTCCTGCTGAACGGGGATGCGCGCCACCACCTCGCCCTCCCCCATCACCGTCACGTCCTTGAGGGCGTAGTAGGGGTCCCGCACGCAGATGCGCGGGTAGAGGTCCGCGTGCGTCAGCAGCGTGTGCGGCGCCAGCCCCGACAGCGTCTCCAGCGTCTGCTCCGACGAAGCCCAGGCAGAAACAGGGGCAACAGCGGAATTCGCGGACGAGGGCGCAATGTCGAGGAGCATGGACTGACCTGATTTCGGACGAGGGGTGCCGGGGGACACCAGTTTTCGAGATGCCGAGCTTCGTTCCACCGACAGAAGACCAATTCCGGCGGACGAAAATGATTTTCGGCATACGGTCCGAATTGTTGCTTCCTGCCGTAATTTTCCGTCCGAGAGGTAAAATCGGACGCAAATGTGGCAGGGAGGCGCAGCCCAGGACACAGAATCGCCATTCAACGCAAAGAGTCAAGGCAGATGTGGGGTGAAGCACACCCGCCCCGGCTCAGGCGTTCACGGAGCTACAACTCCACCTGCGCGCCCAGCTCCACCACCCGGTTGGGCGGGATGCGGAAGTACGAGGTGGCGCTGCGCGCGTTGCGGCTCATCCAGGCGAACAGCGCCTCGCGCCACACGGCCATGCCCGGGCGCTTGGTGGGAATGAGCGTCTCCCGTCCCAGGAAGAAGCTGGTGCCCATCAGCTGGAACTGGAGCCCCTTCTCGCGGCAGCGCTTCAGCACGTCGGGGATGCCCGGGTTCTCCATGAAGCCGTAGCGCGCCACCACGCGCACGAAGCCCTGCTCCAGCGGCTCCACCTCCACGCGCTCGCTGTGCGGCACGTGCGGCAGCTCCTCGGAGAGGATGGTCAGCAGCACCACCTGCTCGTGCAGCACCTTGTTGTGCTTGAGGTTGTGCAGCAACGCGGGCGGGGTGCCTTCCGCGTTGCCCGTCATGAAGATGGCCGTGCCCGGCACCCGCACCGGAGGGTGGTCGCCGAAGCTGCCCAGCAGCTCCTTCAGGGGGATGCTGGCCGCGCGCAGCTTGGCCGCCAGGATGTCGCGCCCGCGCTTCCACGTCGTCATCAGCGTGAAGACGACGACAGCCATCAGCAGCGGGAACCAGCCGCCGTCCGCCACCTTCACCGCGTTGGCGCCGAAGAAGGCCAGCTCCACGGTCAGGAACAGCCCCACCACGGGAATGGCCACCCACCGCCGCACGCCCCATAGCTCCCGGGCCACCACGTAGGCCATCAGGGTGGTGATGACCATGGCCGTGGACACCGCGATGCCGTACGCCGACGCCAGCGCGCTGGAGGAGCGGAAGCCCAGCACCAGCGCCACCACGCCCACCAGCAGCGCCCAGTTCAGACCGGGCAGGTAGATTTGCCCCATCTCCTCCGCCGAGGTGTGCACCACCTCCATGCGCGGGCTGTAGCCCAGCTGCATCGCCTGGCGCGTCAGGGAGAACACCCCCGCGATGAGCGCCTGCGAGGCGATGACGCCCGCCACCGTGGCCAACGCCACCAGCGGGTACAGCAGCCAGGACGGCGCCAGCAGGAAGAAGGGATTGCGCGCGGCGCTCGCGTCGCGCAGCAGCAGCGCCCCCTGCCCCAGGTAGTTGAGCATCAGCGCCGGCAGCACCATGGAGAACCACGCCAGCTGGATGGGCTTGCGGCCGAAGTGGCCCATGTCCGCGTAGAGGGCCTCACAGCCCGTCACCACCAGGAACACGCCGCCCAGCACCAGGAAGCCATGCAGGTGGTTGTGGCGGAACAGCTCCACCGCATGCCAGGGCGACAGCGCCCCCAGCACCGCCGGGTTGTGGACCAGTTCCTTCACGCCCAGCCCCGCCAGCGTGAGGAACCAGACGCACATGACGGGACCGAAGACAGCGCCGATGTCCGCGGTACCGTGCCGCTGCACCAGGAAGAGCCCCACCAGGATGACCAGGGCGATGGGGATGACGTAGGGGTCGAAAACGGACGTGGCCACATGCAGGCCTTCCACCGCGCTGAGCACGGTGATGGCCGGCGTGATGATGCCGTCTCCATAGAGAAGCGCCGCGCCGAAGATGCCCAGCGTAATCAACACCGGACGCGCTCGGTGGGACGGCTGCGCGCGCTGCCGCTGCATCACCAGCGCCATCATCGCCAGGATGCCGCCTTCGCCCCGGTTGTCCGCCTTCATCACCAACAGCAGGTACTTCACCGACACGATGATGATGAGCGACCAGAAGATGAGCGACAGCACCCCCAGCACGTTCGCGGGCGTCGGCGGAATCCCATGCGCCCCCGTGAAGCACTCGCGCAACGCGTACAGCGGGCTCGTGCCGATATCGCCGTAGACGATGCCCAAGGCCCCGAGGGCCAGCAGCGCCGAGCGCTTGAAGGTGTCCGGGCCCTTTTTGACGTCTTCGCCGCCCGGCACTCCGGTGGTGGTCGCTTTCACGAAGCCGCGCTTTAGCTGAACCCGGGCCTGGAGCAACCGCCACCGTGTTGCGCACGGAGTATTCCCTTGTGTGCCTGACGCATCCCCGCCTCGGCGTCACAGGGCCCTAGGGCGGGGAGTGCGTCCGGAACAAACACTCCCAGGCCAGGGATGTTCGACATTCGCGACGGCACGGCCGCCCTGCCCGGAGGGACGCTCCTCGCCCCGTTACAGCCATGCTCCCATGCAACACGATGGGTGGGGGGACTCGATGACGATGGTGGCGGCACTTGGTCAGGCAGAAGCCCGGCGGTCCGGAGCACGAGGTCCAGCGATGCTGGAAGCCATCCTCCAGGTCTCCCCCCTGGCCATCCACCTGATGGACCTGGATGGCACGGTGCGGCTGTGGAACCCCGCCGCCGAGCGGCTCTTCGGCTGGAGCCGGGAGGACGTGCTTGGCCACCGCGCCCCCTGGGCCACCGACGCCCGCTGGGAGACGTTCCGCCACCATCAGGAGCAGGCCACGCAGGGCCTGGAGCCGCCCTGTCTGGAGCTGGAACTCCACCGGCGAGATGGCACGCCCCTCCATGTGGAGCTGTGGGCGGCGCCCATGCCACCGTCCACCACCGGTCCCGCCCAGTGCCTGGGCATGCTGGTGGACATCACCGAGCGGCGCCGGGGCGAGGCCCACCGACGGCTCCTGTCAGAGGCCAGTGAAGTCCTCGGCTCCAGCCTGGAGCAGGACGCGACGCTGGAGCACCTGGTGCGGCTCGCCGTGCCTGCCTGCGCGGATTCCTGCCGCGTGTTCCTCGAGGAGGCCCCGGGCGAGGTGCGATGCGTGGTGGCCGCGGGCCTGGACGCGCGGGAGCCCCTTGATGCGGGTACGCCCCTCGTCCCGGACGAAGCGGCGGTGTCGCGAATCATCGCGTCCGGAGAGCCGGCGCTGCACGACGCGGAGCCGCCGTCCTGGCTGGGCGTGCCGCTGACGTGGCCGGGGCGGAAGGGCGCCGCGCTCGTCTTCTCTCGCACCGGACGGACCTTCGACGCGCGGGACATGGCACTGGCGCGGGAGCTGGCGCGCCGGGCGTCACTCGCCCTGGACCACGCGCGCCAGCACCACGAGGCGCGCCAGGCCATCCGCGCGCGCGAGGAGTTCCTGGCCATCGCCAGCCATGAGCTGAAGTCCCCCCTCAGCGCGCTCCAGCTCCAGGTGCAGAGCCTGCGCACCGCGATGGAGCGCTCACCGGACGCCGTCCCCTGGGAACGGCTGCACCGGGGGCTGGACCTGGTGGGCCGGCAGGCGAAGCGTCAGGCGAAGCTCATCGACGCGCTGCTGGACGTGTCGCGCATCCACGCCGGACGGCTGGAGCTGAACCCGGAGCCGGTGGACCTGGGCGCCCTGGTCCGCGAAGTGACGGAGCGCTTCGAACCGGAGCTGGCGGGCGCGGGCACACACCTGACGTTGACGCTGCCGTTGGAGGCCCGCGGCCACTGGGACCGGCTGCGGCTGGACCAGGTGCTCACCAACCTGGTGTCCAACGCCGTGAAGTACGGGCGGGGCAACCCCGTCCAGGTGGCGCTGTCCAGCACCGAGACCCACGTGCGCCTGGACGTGCGCGACGCGGGCATCGGCATCCCGCCGGAGCACCTGCCCCGCCTCTTCCACCGCTTCGAGCGCGCCGTGTCCGGCCGGGACTACAGCGGCGTCGGCCTCGGGCTGTGGATTGTCCGCGAGGTGGTGGAGGCCATGGGTGGCCACGTCACCGTGAGCAGCGAGCTGGGCGTGGGCTCCACCTTCACCGTGGTGCTGCCGCGTGCGCGCGGGTGAGGACGCCGGGGCCCACCCGCGCGGGCGCGCCCCTCACAGCGCGAGGAACAGGATGGCGGCCTTCTCCTCGGGGCTCGCCGCGAGGAACTCGTCCGGCAGCCAGATTTCCGAGTCGGGCGTCATGGCCCGGTCGCAGCTGCGCCGGCCCGTGTAGAAGCGGTTCGTGTTCGCCGCCTTCAGCCGGTAGGTGCAGTCGCGGACGTAGATGGTCAGCTCGCTGGGGCTCAGCTTCAGGTTGACGGGGCGTCCGCCAAATCCGCCCTTCGCCACGATGGCGTCCCCCTCCTTCGTCACCGTCAGGTTCACCGGCGCGCCGCCGACGGCGCCCTCCACCGCCCCGTCCTTCAGCGTCAGGGCGAAGTTGCCCTTCAGCCCGCGGCCCTTCAGCATCCCGGGCGAGCGAGCCACCTGGAAGTCCGCCCCCGTCACTGCCTCTGGCGTCATCTCCAGGTTGAACGACTGGTAGGCAATCTTCATGTTGATGGCGTCCTGCTTCCGTTCAGCCATCGCTACGCTCGCCCCCAGCACCACCCCCAACACCAGCACGCTCCGGCGGAGCGGCATCAGCATGCGCTTCATGTGGAGACCTCCTCGTACGGTTTCATCCCCGGCTGAGTAACGACAGTGTGGACACCGGATACCGGCCCGTCATGCACCTTGGGGTAACCCCCGGGAATTGCTTTCGGCGCGGTGGGCATCCCGCCAGGGAGGGGCCGGCGGGAGTCCACCGCCCACGCCGTGGGCACGCACCGTGAACGGCGTTGACACCCAGGCTCACCCTGCGCGCGCACCCCCGCGGAAACAGGCTCGTCCTCCGGTGGCAGGCCCCTTGCGATGGCGCCCCTCCAAAAGGAGCGGGCCATGGCGGAGACGGGCAACACGCGGTGGGGAACGGCGAGGCTGGACGGAGGCAAGGTGCTGCGATGGAGCCTCCTGCACGCG
This sequence comes from Myxococcus sp. AB036A, assembly GCF_006547355.1. Lineage (NCBI taxonomy): Bacteria > Pseudomonadati > Myxococcota > Myxococcia > Myxococcales > Myxococcaceae > Myxococcus > Myxococcus sp. AB036A. The sequence continues at coordinate 90,675 of NZ_VHLC01000020.1, forward strand.
GGAGCGCTGGTGGGGGGCGCCTGCTTCTTCTCGTGGAGCGCGGTGGCGGTGTTCGCCGGAATGACTGCGGTGACGATGTGCCTGGGCGTGTCGGTGGGCCTGCACCGGGGACTCATCCACCGGGCCTTTCGTGCCTCGGCGCCCGTGGAGCGCGCGTTGGCGCTGCTCGGCACCCTGGCCGGCCTGGGCGGCCCCATCGCGATGAGCCGCATGCATGACCTGCGCGACTTCCACCAGAACCAGCCGGAAGCGGACTGTCCCCCCTACTTCGGCTACCGCGAGGGCTTCACGCGCGCCATGGCCTACGCCCTCTTCCACACCTGGCACCCGCGAAGCGGCGCCGCGGACGTGCCAGCGGCGCCCCATGTCACGCAGGACGTGTTCTTCCGCGGACTGGAGCGCGCGGGCCTGTGGCTCCAGGTGCCGCTCGCCCTGGCCTTGTACGCACTGGGCGGGGCGCCCTGGGTGGCGTGGGGCATCCTGGTGCGGCTGGCGCTCACCCAGGACGGCTTCTGGTGCGTCCATTACGTGAGCCATGTGGAGGGCGAGCAGCCCTACGAACTGCCGGGCTGCGCCGAACAGGGACGCAACGCCGGCTGGCTGGCGCTGCTGAGCATGGGCGAGTCGTGGCACAACACCCACCACGTCTACCCGGCCTCGGCGCAGATGGGGCTCGGGTGGCGGCAGCCGGACCCGGGCTGGTGGGCCGTGCGCGGACTGGCCGCGCTGCGGCTGGTGCATGACGTGAAGTCGCTGGCCCACCTGCCGCTGCGTCCGGGCGCACGCCCGCGCCGCCCGGAGCCTCGTCGAACCCGGCGCCTCTGCGTGCTCGCCCTACTCCGGGCCTGACGCTCCGATGTGGGCGTGCCTCACTCCTCGACGTTGCGCAGGAAGTCCGCCACGTGGGCGAAGCGCGCATCGAGGAAGCGGCGCAGGCCTCCGGTGATGCCCCGCGCATCCATGGCCCGTTGCATGGAGCGCACCCACGCATCACGCATGGCGACGCCGATGGACAGGTGGCCATGACGCATGCGCAGTCGGGGGTGGCCGTGACGCTCCGTGTAGTCCTGCGGCCCGCCCAGCCATCCCGCGAGGAACAAGCCGAACCGCTCACGCGTGCCGCGGTTCACCCGGCCCTCGGCGTCCAGCTCGTGCAGGCGCGCCAGCTCCGGCTCGTGGGCGTCCATGGCGTCGTAGAAAGCCTCGGCCAGGGCCATGGCCGCGTCGGTGCCGCCCAACCGGTGGTACGGCAGGTCGTCCGGGCTCGGGACCCAGTCGTCTTCGGTGGGCATCTTCAGTTGTACGGACATGCTTTCTTTCTACCGCTGGAAGCGCCCGGCTTCATGGAGACTCGTCATTCCCCTCGAAACGCCCGGCTGACCTCCGGCGGACAGAGAGGCAGGCGGTCCATGGGCCGCTCACCCTGGAAGATTTGACCTGGGTGAGAGGCGGTTGCTAGAGCCACGGCCACCCGTGCCCATTTCCCCCCGCGCCGCACCTTCCCCTCCCGTGGCCTGGGTGCTCGACGACAGTCCGGTAGAGACCCAGGCCATCTGCAGCGCGCTGGAGCCCTACTGCAGGGTCACCGGGTTCTTGGACGGGGCCTCGCTGCTGGAGTCCCTGACGCAGGGGCCCGTGCCCGAGGTGCTCGTGCTGGACTGGCACCTGCCCGGCATGTCGGGCCTGGAAGTTTGCCGCTTCGTCCGGAGCAATCCCGCCACCGAGCACGTCCCCGTCCTGCTCATCACCGGGAACACGCGCGCGGAGGACGTGGTGGAGGGCCTGTCCGCGGGGGCCAACGACTACGTCTTCAAGCCCTTCCGCCCGGTGGAGTTCGCCGCGCGCGTCCAGGCCCTGGCGCAGTGGGAGCGCACGCGACGCAAGACGCTGGAGGATGAGCGGGCGCGACGCCTGCGGCTGGAAGGCACGCTGACGGAGGTCCAGGCCGCCGAGGAGCGCGCCTGGCGCAGCGAGCTGCGCTTCCGGCTGGCGGCGCGCGCCACGCGGGACGCGGTGTGGGAGTGGGACCCGCGCACGGGCCTCATGGATTGGACGAGCGGACTGCACGAAGTCTTTGGCTACGCCCCCGGAACCATCCGGGACGAGCATCGCTGGTGGGAGGAACGGCTGCACCCGGACGACCGCGCGCGCGTCGTCGCCAGCCGGAAGGCCACCGTGGAGGGCCCCGAGCACGAGTGGCAGGACACCTACCGGTTCCAGCGCGGAGACGGCTCCTGGGCCTACGTGGCGGACCGCTGCCACATCATCCGCGACGCGCAGGACAAGGCGACGCAGGTGGTGGGCGCCATGCAGGACGTCACCGAGCGCCACGAGGCCGAGGCCGCCCGGGCCCGGCTGCTGGAGCTGGAGCGCGGCGCCCGGGAAGAGTCGGACCGGCAGCGCGCCATGCTGGCGACGCTCTTCGAACAGGTGCCCGCGCTGCTCGGCGTGCTGAGCGTGCCGGACCAGCGCTGCGTGGTGGCCAACGCGCGGCTGAGGCAGCGCTTCGGCCAGCGGCAGTTGGTGGGCCGCACGCTCCGCGAGGCCCTGCCGGAGCTGGAGGACCAGAACGTCCTCGAGTTGCTGGACGCCGTCTTCGCCACTGGTGAGCCCTTCAGCGCGAGGGAGCTGCCCGTGCGCATCGCCCAGGTGCCCGGCGCCCTTCCGCCGGAAGGCTACTTCGACTTCATGTACCAGCCGATGCGGGACGCCAGCGGACGGCTGACGGCCGTCATCCTGTTCGCGGTGGAAGTCACGGACTCCGTCCTGGCGCGGAACAAGGAGTCAGAGCTGGCGCAGCAGATGAAGGCCCGCGCGGACTTCGAGCGGCAGCTCATCGGCATCGTCAGCCACGACCTGCGCAACCCGCTGGGGGCCATCACCCTGGCGGTGTCCATGATGCTCCAGCGCGGACCGCTGGATGAACGGCAGGAGCGTCAGGCGCAGCGAATCCGGAGCTCGGCGGACCGCGCGACGCGGATGATTCGCGACCTGCTCGACTTCACCCGCGCGCGTCAGGGGACGGGGCTTCCGGTGTACCCGCAGCCCATGGACCTGCACGAAGTCGTTCGCACCGTGCTGGACGAGGTGCACGCCGGCTGGCCCGACCGTCACCTGGAGACGGAGCGCACCGGAAATGGCGTGGGCACGTGGGACCCGGACCGGCTTGCGCAGCTCATTGGCAACCTGGTGGGCAACGCCTTGCAGTACAGCCCGCCCGGCACGCCCGTGCGGGTGACGTCCCGAGGCGATGACGACGGCGTCGTGCTGGAGGTCCACAATCTGGGCCCGGCGATTCCCCTGGAGCGGCAGCCGCGCATCTTCGAGCCGCTGGAGCGCGCCACGGTGCGCCCGGAGGACCAGGGCCGGCGCAGCATCGGCCTGGGGCTCTACATCGTGCGCAGCATCGTCCTGGCCCACGGCGGCACGGTGGAGGCCCGCTCCCAGGAGGAGACGGGCACCACCTTCACCGTGCGGCTGCCACGCCATGCGCCCACGGCGCTGCCCGTGCACGAACTCACGGCGCCCAGCGCTTGGGACGGCGCTTGAGCGTCGTCAGGCCCAGCCGGTCACAGAACGCTTCGTACACGGCGGCCGGCACGCCCTTCCACGCCAGGTCCTCCAGTGACGACGTGCCCGGCAACGGCGCGTCCGTCACCAGCGTGGCCAGTCGGCGGTAGAGCAGCGCGGCCTCACGGTGCTCGCGCAGCGTCGCAGCCAGCTTCTCCGCGCCCCGGGGACGCACCTTCCACTCGGACGCCTCCGCGGGGATGTCCTCCAGGTGGCCATGCGCGCTCAGCAATGCAGACGCGCCCTTCTCCCCGAAGCCCGGCAGTCCGGGGATGCCATCCGCCGCGTCGCCCATCAGCGCCAGCAGGTCCGGCACGCTCGCGGGGGGCACGCCCAGCTTCGCGCGCACCGCCTCCTCGTCGAGCACCTTCTCCTGCCGCCGGTCCACCTGCACCACGCGGCTGCCACGCACGCACTGGCCCAAGTCCTTGTCGGGCGTGAGCAGCCGCACCTGCTCCACCGCGTCCGCCCAGCGCGCCGCGGCGGTGGCCAGCGCGTCATCCGCCTCCTGCTCCTTCATGGACCACGCGGTGACGCCCAGCGCGCGCACGGCCTCCTCCGCCAGGTCGAACTGCGCATGCAACTCCGGCGGCACGCCCTCGTCGCTCTTGTAGCCGTCGAACAGCGCGTTGCGGAACGAGCGGATGGGGTTGTCGAACGCCACCGCCACGTGCGTCACCGCCTCGTCCGCGTCGTGAAGCAGCGCGAGCAGCGAGGACATCAGCCCCACCGTGGCCTTCACGTCCTGTCCATCCGGCGCGGCATGGCCCGGACGGGGTGAGAAGTGGGCGCGGTAGAGCTCGTAGGTGCCGTCGACCAGGTGCAGGCGCATGTCGCCCTCTCTACCCCCGGTGGCACACGCCGGCCAGTGCCTCGGTGCGCCCGGAAGGCGCTTGCAAGGCTGCCCGCCCGCCCTTCGGCCAACCCTGCCACGGTCGGATTGCCGGCCTGTCTCCGCGGCCCCACCTCTACGTCTGGGCGCGCCATGACGCGTGTCCACGTCCTCGAGCGGCAGGAGGTGAAACCATGCGCCTGAAGCTGGCGGCGGTGCTGCTGGGCCTGACGATGGTGGGATGCGCCGGGCGGCAGGTGCTTCCCGCACCGAACGAGCACCGGGTGCAGGCAGAAGCCTCGCTGCGCGCGGCGGAAGGCGCTGGCGCCGCCCGAGTCCCGGAAGCGGCCCTACACCTGGAGTTCGCCCGGCAGCAGATTGCCGACGCGGAGCGGCTGTGGGTGGAAGGCGAACAGGAAGCCGCGGAGCTGCGCTTCATGCAGGCCGAGGCGGACGCGGAGCTGGCGCAGGCGCTGGCCCGGGCCGTCCCGCTGGAGCGCGAGTCGCGACGCACGGCCGCCCAGGCGGAGTCCCTGCGCCGCGGCCAGCCGTGAGCAGCCAACCTCGATAGGAGAGAGCGACATGCTGAAGCGTGGATGGAAGGCCCTCGCTGGCGTCACGGCGCTGGCCGCCGTGGGGTGCGCACACGCACCGCCGCCACAGGAACTCCTCAACGCGCGCGCGGCCTACCAGGAGGTCTCCACCAGCCCCCAGGGCCGAGAGCGTCCTCGAGACGTCGCGGCGGCGCGAGATGCGCTGCTGGAAGCCGAGCGGGAGTACGACCGCAGCCAGGACTCTCCTCGCACCCGCTCGCTGTCCTACGTGGCGTTGCGCAAGTCCGAGACGGCGGGGGCACGCGGCACCGCGGACCTGGCGGCGCGGCGTCAGGCGGAGGCCCAGGCCACGCTCCAGCAAGCGCAGGCGCGGCAGTGGCAGCGCTCGCAGGCGGAGCTGGATGCGGCCCGGCAGCAGCTCGCCCAGGCCGAGCGTGAGCGGCTGCAAGCCCTCCAGCAACAGCAACAGGCCCGGCAGCACGCCGTGACGCAGCAGCAGGAAGCCGAGCGCATTCGGATGGATGCCCAGCGGCGCCAGCACGAGGCGGAACAGCTGCGGCGGCTGGCCCAGCAGCAGGAGGCGGAGTCGCGGCGGCTGGCGGAGAAGACCACGCGGCTTCAGGAAGAAGAGCAGCGCCGGGCGCGGGCCGAGTCCGAATCCCGGCGCCTGGCCCAGGAGAACCACGAACTGCTCCAGCGCTCGGCGGAGCTGGAAGCGGAGCAGGAGGCTCGGCGCCAGGTGGAGCGGGAGCTGGAACGCGAGCGACAGGCGAGGCTCGACGCGGAACGGCGCGCCACGGAGGCGCTGACGCAGTTGGAGTCGACGGCGCGCGACGTGAAGGTCCGCGAGGAGGCGCGAGGCTTGGTGCTGACCATGTCAGGGCAGGTGCTGTTCGCGTCGAACGCCGTGGACCTGCTCCCGACGGCGCGTGAGCAGCTGACGGAGGTGGCCAACGCGCTCAAGGTGTCCGACAGCCCCATGGTCATCGAAGGCCATACGGATTCGATGGGCTCGGACGCGATGAACGAAGCCCTGTCCTACCGGCGGGCGGAGCACGTGCGGGAGTTCCTCATCAGCCAGGGCGTGAGCCGCGACCGCATCCAGGTGCGCGGCCTGGGCGAGTACCGGCCCATCGCCAACAACTCCACCCCAGAGGGCCGCGCCAACAACCGGCGCGTTGAAATCATCCTCCCGCGTGGAGGAGAGGAGGCCACTGGCGGCAGCGGCGCCGAGCCCCCGACGACGCCTCGGCGCTGAAATCCCACGGACGCCGGAGTTGAATGCCCGCCATGGGCCCAGGCGCAGTTTCCAATCTGCTGAGCACCGAACGCCTGCACCTGGTGCAGCTCCCACCGGATGCGGCGTGGCGGGTGCTCGCGTACCACGAAGCGAACCGGGAGCACGTCTCCACCGTGTCACCGGCACGGCCGGCCAACTTCTTCTCGGTGACGTACTGGCGCACGCGGCTGGCGCAGGACCGCGAGGACTTCCGGCTCGACCTGTCGCTGCGCGTGTTCCTGCTGCCGCGAAACCAGCCCATCCAGCTGTCGCCCATCATCGGCAACGCCTCACTCACGAACATCCGCCGAGGCCCGTTGCAGTCCGCGGACCTGGGCTACGGCCTGGACCACCGCTACGAAGGCCAGGGCCTGATGACGGAGGCCCTGCGCGCGCTGTGTGACTACGCCTTCAACGTCATGGGCCTGCACCGGCTCCAGGCCAACCACCTGCCGGAGAACCTGCGCAGCGCCGCGGTGCTGAAGCGCCTGGGCTTCCAGGTGGAGGGCATCGCGCGGGAGCTCCTGCTCATCGACGGCCAGTGGCGCGACCACGTCCTCAACGCGCTGATTGCCCCTGGCCGGCGGGGATGAGCCGGGGCTATTCGCCGCGCTTCGTCATGTCGAAGAGCGCCCGGGCCTGGGAGCCCAGGAAGCCGTCGAAGTCCGGCGTGCGCTGGGCAATCTCGAAGTAGGCGTAGGGCCAGGAGCGCGAGCCACCGCCCTTGAGCGGCACCGGCAGCGGCGCGGCCTGCGTGGCCGTCTGCCGCAGCGACGTCCCGGGCGAGCCCTCGATGTCGGCCTTCATCGGCACCCCGGCCTCGCGCATGCGTCGCTGCCACGCCTCCACGTCGTCCACCGAGCCGGTGAAGTGGTTCACCTTGCGGCCGAAGGCGAGCAGCCAGGCGCCATACTGGGACTCCTTCTCCAGCTCCAGCAGCGCGGCCTCGTCGGGAGGGGGCGGTGGGCCGAACCACGCGGCCAGTGCGTCCACGTCCTCGGGAGGTGCGGGGTCCTCGGGCAGCCGGGCGAGCAGCTCGCGAGCGCGCGGGGACAGCTCCTCCTGCTTCAGCTCGGAGATGAAGATGCGGGGCAGCCCCGCCGGATGTGACAAATAGATGGCGGACAGGTGCGCATCCGGAAAGGTGTACGCGCCCGCGGCCTTCCAGCCGAGCCGGATGAAGGGCTGCGAGAAGAGCGCGATGCCACCACCGGGCCGGGCCAGCGAGCGGAGCGCGACGTGGTCATTGCGGAAGCGGCCCCCGGAGAGCTGCACGAAGGTGCGCGCATAGGGCACCTCCGCGGCGTAGCGCTCCCACAGCAGGTCCAGGAGACGGTGGGCGGAGTCGGTGGTCATGGCGCGCGAATCTAGCGCCACCACCCGCCGACGGCCGCCGTGGCGGCCCGGGCCACCGTCCCGAGGAAAAAAGAGCGGCGGCGCGCGGCCCCGGGTCCTTGGAGGGGACTTCAGCCAGAGACGCGCGCCGCCGAGCAGCGAAGCTGCTGAAGACTCGCCTTGGAGTTTCGAGTCTTCACACCGAGGGTATGGTATGCATTGACTTCTTCCCCGCCACTCCACCCGCCACCCGGAAGCGAGCGCCGGAATAGGGTGTGGCGAAGGAAAATGCCAGGACGCCGCAAGCCGCCTCACCAACGCAGCGTTGAGCTAGCTTGAAGTCCTGCTAATCCAAACTTTGTAGCCGCAACATTCCGCCTGAGATGCGTGAAAGACGGCTCACATCATTTGAATGAGAGAATTTGAGAACTGAGAGTCAGTGCAGGTGCTCGGGAAGCATGGGCAGTCCGTGGAAGAAGCGGCGCCCGCTCTCGAAGCGGCGGTGGAAGCAGATGCGGTCATCCAGGTAGAGGCGGGCCATCTCCTCCTCGCCATAGGCCGTGAAGAAGGTGGCGCGGGCCTCGTCGCAAGCGGCCTCATACGCCGCGCGCAGGGCCTCCCAGTCCTCGGGTGGAGTCTCCTCGCCGCTGAGCCAGACGCCCTGCTCCACGCCGTACTCCCGCTCCATCAGCTCCAGCTCCAGCGCCAGGCGGCACACGCGGGGTTCGTCGCCAATCGCCTCGTCCGCCATGGAGGTGAGGATGTGGGCCACCAGGAAGAAGCCCGCATCGGGAGGCACCACCCCTTCTTCACGCGCGGCGCGGAAGGCCACCAGCAACTGCGCATCCATCGCGTCGTCCCCCAATTCCAGCAACTGGGTGGCGAGGCCCCGCCACCGCGCCTCCATGTCCCCCACTTCCTGGAGGTTCAGTGCCTCGTCTCGCGTCTTCTTCATCGTGTGGCTCCTTCGGGAACTGCTCCCGAAAATCTCATCCGGGTCTGACGTCCAACCACGATTGCGAGGACGTCCGGATTTACCGCTGCTTGCATCCACCGTTGGGCGGATGACGGAGCACCGCGGTGGCCGTCCGCTGATGGACGCGTCGTCGCCCGTCGAGTCATGCTGCTCGCCACCGTGTCCATCGACCTGCGCGCCGCGACGGCTGCGGACGACCCCTTCCTCTTCGCGCTGTACGCCAGCACCCGGGAGTCCGAGCTCGCCGCCTGGGGTTGGGCGCCCGCACAGCGCGACGCCTTCCTCCGCATGCAGTGGGTGGCGCAGTCGCACGACTGGGCCGCCCGCCATCCTCGCGCCGACCACCAGGTGGTGTGTCTCCAAGGCCAACCCGTGGGGCGCCTGCTGATCGCGAAGGACGCGGCGGCGTGGCGGGTGGTGGATATCGCCTTGTTGCCCGCGCACCAGGGAAGCGGCGTGGGGACCCTGCTGCTGACCCAGGTGCGGGACGAGGCCGGGAAAGCAGGCGTCCCCCTCCGGCTGCGAGTGCTACGAACCAACCCCGCGCGCAGGCTGTACGAGCGCCTGGGCTTCGAGGTGGACGCCGAGCCTCCCGAGGAGGCCGCCGCCCCTTACGTCGCCATGACGTGGAACCCCGCGCCACGTCAGGACTGATGCACAGCGGAACCATGCTCCGGAAACACGAACGGCCCGCGAGCTGATTGCCCGCGAGCCGCCCGCATCCCCCCCAAACCGCCAGGACCTACAGGAACACGTTCTCCGGCGTGGGCGTGACAGTCCGGAGGTCATATCCGGCGGCACCCGCCTCGGACGGCTGAGGCGCGGCCAGCGTCCCGCCACCACCCGAGCCACCATTTCCACCGCACGCGCCGCCCCCACCGCCCGCGGAGATGGCCTGGCTTGCTCCCGTGGGATTCGCGGTGGCGCCCGCGGCCCCCGCAC